>CALMQC010000001.1 GCA_937871895.1 uncultured Roseateles sp.
GGCCTGGCCCGGGTCAAGCGCTACAGCTACCGCAACAAGGTCGAGCAGCTGCAGGTCGAGGCCATAAGCCAGGCCGCGGCCAACCAGCGGGCGGGCCGCTGCGGCCGGGTGTCCAACGGCATCTGCATCCGGCTCTACAGCGAGAAGGAATTCAACGAGCGCCCGCGCTTCACGGACCCAGAAATCCTGCGCAGCAGCCTCGCGGGCGTGATCCTGCGCATGAAGGCGTTGCACCTGGGCGATGTGGAGCGCTTCCCCTTCCTGGAAGCGCCGCGACCCAAGGCGATTGCCGACGGCTACCAGTTGCTGAATGAGCTGGGCGCGACGGACGACGCCAATGAGCTGACGCCGCTGGGCAAGGAGCTGTCGCGCCTGCCGCTGGACCCGCGCGTGGGCCGCATGATCCTGGAGGCCCGGCACCGCGAGGCGCTCAGCGAAGTGCTGGTCATCGCCTCCGCGCTCTCGGGCCAGGACGTGCGCGACCGCCCGCAAGAGCAGGCCCAGGCGGCCGACGAAAAGCACAAGAAGTTCGACGACGAGAAGTCGGAGTTCATGGGCTATCTCAAGCTCTGGACGTGGCTCGATGAATCGCGCGGTGGGCATGGCACCGAGCACAAACTCTCCAGCCGCAAGCACGAGGCCCTGCTGCGCGAGAACTTCGTCTCGCCCCGCCGCGTACGCGAGTGGCGCGACGTCTACTCGCAGCTGCACACCGTCGTGGCCGAGCACGGCTGGCGCTTGAACCAAAGCCCTGCGACCTACGAGCAGGTGCATTTATCGATGCTCGCTGGTCTGCTCGGCAACATCGGCTGCAAAAGCGATGACGAGGACTGGTACCTCGGCGCGCGTGGCATCAAGTTCTACCGCCACCCGGGCGCGCACCTGAGCAAAAAGCCGGGGCGCTGGATCGTGGCGGCGGAGCTGGTTGACACCTCGCGCCTCTACGGCCGGGGCCTGGCCAACATCGAGCCGCAGTGGTTGCCGCCCATCGCCGGCCATTTGATCAAGACCCAGTTGCTGGAGCCGCACTGGGAGAAGAAGGCCGCCGAGGTCGTCGCCTTGGAGCGCGCCACGCTGTACGGCATCGTGCTCTACAGCGGCAAGCGGGTGAACTTCGGCCGTGTGGACCCCAAGACTGCGCGCGAGATCTTCATCCGTGAGGGCTTGGTGGGCGACGAGCTGCCCGAGGACCTGGTCCGCCAACTGCCCTTCATCGCCCACAACCGGCGGCAGATTGCCAAGGTTGAAGCGCTGGAGCACAAGTCGCGCCGGCAGGACGTGCTGGTGGACGACGAGCTGATCTACGCCTTCTACGACCAGCACTTGCCGGCTGACGTCTACTCGGGCACGACCTTGCTCAAGTGGTGGCGTGTGGCCGTCAAGGCGGACGACAAGCTCTTGCAACTCAGCCAGGACGAGCTGATGCGCCACGAGGCGGCGGGCGTCACCAGCGAGGCCTTCCCGAAGATCGTGCGCCTGGGCGGTGTGGACTGCGCGGCCCACTACCTGCACCAGCCGGGCGACGCGCGCGACGGCCTCACCGTCACCGTGCCGCTGTTTGCGCTCAATCAGGTCAGCGAGGAGCGCGCCGAGTGGCTGGTGCCCGGCATGCTGGGCCAGAAGGTCACGGCCCTGCTCAAGAGCCTGCACCAGAAGCCCCGCGCCCGCCTCACGCCGCTGCCCGACTTTGTGGCCGAGTTCATCGAGCTCAGCCCCTTCGGCCAAGGCGGCTTGCTGGACGTGTTGCTCAAGGCCGTGCGCGAACGGACGCAGCTGGCCGTGCAGCGCAACGACTTCAAGCTGGAGCAACTGCAGCCCCACCTGTTCATGAACTTCCGCGTGGTGGACGAGCATGGCCGCCAGCTCGGCCAGGGCCGGCAGCTCGCGGCGCTCAAGGCCGAGCTGGGCGGGCAAGCGCGCACGGCCTTCCAAGCCCTTGCCGCCTTGAAGCTGCCGGCCGCCGCCGAAGCGCCTGCGCCAGCCGCCGTGGTGGGCAAAGGCGTGCGCGCCGAGGTCATCCAGAAGAAGCCCGAGCCCGCTCGCGACGTCAGCCAAACCTATACCGACTGGACCTTTGGCGAGCTGCCCGAGCTGCTCGAAGTGAAGAAGGGCGGCCAGACCCTGATCGGCTTCCCGGCCCTGATCGACAAAGGCGCGCACGTCGAGATCGAAGTCTTTGACGAGCCCGAGGTTGCGGCGGCCAAGCACCGCGTCGGCCTGCGCCGCCTGATCGCGCTGCAGCTCAAGGAGCCGCTCAAGTACCTGGACAAGAACATCCCCGACCTGCAGCGCATGGCCGTGCTCTACATGCCGCTTGGCACGCAGGACGAATTGCGCGACCAGATCGTTGGCATCGCGCTGGACCGCGCCTTCCTGGCCGAGCCGTTGCCGACCGATGCGGTCAGCTTCCGGCAGCGGCTGGACGAAGGCCGTGCGCGGCTCAACCTCATCGCGCAGGAAGTGGCCCGCGCCGTGCACGTGGCGCTGCAGGAGTTCGGCGCCGCCAACCGCAAGCTCAAGGACGCGCGCCCGCCCAAGGACGTGCAGGACGACATCGCCGCCCAGTTGCAGCGCCTCGTCCCCAAACGCTTCGTGCTGGAGACGCCCTGGCAGCAGCTGCAATACCTGCCGCGCTACCTGAAAGCCATCACCAGCCGGCTCGACAAGCTGCGCGCCGACCCGGCCCGCGACGCCAAGCTGATGGCGGAGTGCAAGCCGCTGGAGCAGCGCTGGCAACGCCGCGTGGCCGAGCTCAAGGGCGTGCGCGACGGTCGCGTGGAGGACTTCCGCTGGCAGCTCGAAGAGCTGCGCGTCAGTCTCTTCGCGCAAGAGCTGCGCACGCCCCAGCCCGTCAGCGTCAAGCGGCTGGACAAGGTCTGGCAGCAGATCGGGCAGGCGTGACAAGCATGCACTCACGCCGCACCGCCATCCGCTGGGTCATCCTCACCATCATCTTTGTGCACGCCTGCATGGCGGTGACGCGCATCACCGCCAGCCTGTGGGTGCTGCGTGCGGGCTATGGCGAGTCGGCGGTGGGCATGATGCTCAGCCTCTTCGCCGTCGGGCCCATCTTCCTGTCGCTGTGGGCCGGCCACCTGGCTGACCGCTTTGGCCTGCACCGGCCGCTGGGCATTGCCGTCTTGCTGGCCACGGCTGGTGCGCTGGCGGTGCTGGTGCATGAGCAGGTCTGGACGCTGGCCATCTCCTGCCTGTGCAGCGGTGGTGCCATCTCGATGGCCATCGTCGCCATCCAGCGCGAGGCGGGCCAGATGGCGACCGAGCCCGCCGAGCTGAAGCAGATCTTCAGCTGGCTGGCGTTGGGGCCGGCGCTGTCCAATGCGTTGGCGCCCGTGGTCACTGGCTTCCTGATTGACGGTTGGGGCGTGAAGGCAGCGTTCTTGCTCGCGGCCCTGCTGCCGCCGGTGGCGTGGCTCGTGGCGCTGGGCGTGCCACGCGTCACGCCTGCGCCGCCATCGCCGGGCAGCCGCGAGCGCGCGGCCTGGGACCTGCTCAAGCTGCCCATGCTGCGCCGCATCCTGCTCGTCAATCTGGCGCTCTCGGCCTGCTGGGATGCGCACATCTTTGTCGTGCCGGTGGTGGGCTATGCACGCGGGCTCTCCGCCTCCAGCATCGGCCTCGTGCTCGGCAGCTTTGCCACGGCGGCGACGCTGATCCGCCTTGTCATCGTGCGCTATGGCGACCGCATCGACGAGGTGCGAGCGCTGCGCGGTGCCATGCTGCTGGCGGCTGGGGTGCTGCTGGCCTATGCCTGGCTGCCCGGCACGGTCGGGCTGATGCTGGGGTCGGGCTTGCTGGGCATGGCGCTCGGGTCGGTGCAGCCCATGGTGCTCTCGATGATGCACCACGCCACCCCGCCGGACCGCCAAGGCCAGGCCCTGGGCCTGCGCATGCTGGTCATCAACAGCGCCACCGTCAGCATGCCCACGGGCTTTGGCCTGCTGGCGGCTGCCACCGTGCCGGCCATGCCGCTGTGGCTGATGGCCGTGGCCTTGTCAGCGGCGCAGTGGCCGGCGCGCAAGCTGCAGGGCGCGGTACCGAGGGCATAGCTCGCCGATACCACAAGATTCGCGGCCTTTGCCCGTTCACGCCGGGAGCGGCCAACAGCGCGGTTGCAACTGGTAACGCCAGCAAATAGTTTGATGCGCAAGTGACCCCGTAGTCGCGGGGGCACCGCTCCTGAGATTGCGAGCGACCTGCGCGTACAGCCGGTGATTTCTTCGCAAGATTTCTTGTGGTTACACGCAGATATTGCGCTAGCCAACGCCTGCCTTGCTGGGGTTGACATAGAGCACGCCAGTCGCAGCCTGGGTCTGGGCTTGTTCCAGGGGTTACCGCTGATCGGGCAAGTCCTGGCCTAGCAAGTTTGGGAGGGTGCGAAGGCGCTGGGATTTCAAACAATGGCGCCACGCCGTGCTGCTGGGAGTGAAGAGGACAGCCGAGCGAACAGAGCCCAAACAAGACCCCATGTCCGCCGCCACCGCCACCGCCGAATCCAGCCCCAGCGCCGCTGAAAAGCCGCTGCCGCTGTTCCGCCCCGAGGTGCTTCAAGCCCGGCAGGCGCAGTGGCTCGGCACCATCCGCATCGGCCGGCCGCTCAGCTTCAGCCTTGTCACTGGCGCCGCGCTTGCCATGGCAGCCGCGCTCATCGCCTTTGCCTGCTGGGGCGAGGTCACGCGCAAGGTCACGGTGCACGGCGTGCTGCT
>CALMQC010000002.1 GCA_937871895.1 uncultured Roseateles sp.
GACGCCCTGCTGCGCTGGCTGGCCCAGGACGCCGAGGCGCCCGCCGCCACCGCCGCTGCCGCTGGCCCGTCCGATCCGCCGGCCAGCGCGCCAGCCCGCCATTCGCCCACGCGCTGATTTGCGGCCTGGCGTGCGCGCCCACACTGGCGGCATGAAAACCTCCCTCACCCTCTGGCTGCGCGACAACCGTGGCTTCCTCGCCTTCTTGCTGGCCTTTGGCCTGATGCGCACCGCCATCGCCGACTGGAACCCCATCCCCAGCGGCTCGATGCGCCCCACGCTGAAGGAGGGCGACATGGTGCTGGTCAACCGCGTGGCCTACGACCTCAAAGTGCCGCTGACCGATGTCTCGCTGCTGCAGACCGGTGAGCCAGCGCGTGGCGATGTGGTGACCTTCAGCTCCCCGCTTGACGGCACGCGGCTGATCAAACGCATCGTCGGCCTGCCGGGTGACCGCATCGCCTTGCGCGACGGGGTGCTGTGGGTCAATGGCCAGGCGGCCCGGTACGCGCCGCTGCAGCGGCACGGCGAGCTGCTGGCGCCCGGCGTGGTGGTGGACGCCATCGGCACCCAGGAGCAAAGCGCGCCGGGCGCTGCCCCGCACGCCGTGCAATGGCTGGTGCAGGCCGGTGCCTCGCGCGACTGGCCCGAGACCCTCGTCCCCGAGGGCCATTACTTCATGATGGGCGACAACCGCGACAACAGCGCCGACAGCCGCTTCATCGGCCCCGTGCCGCGCCGCCTCTTGATCGGGCGCGCGCACCACGTGCTGGCTTCGCTGGACATGCTCGGCGAAGACGGCAGCCGCTGGCTGCCACGCTTCGAGCGCTTCTGGACGCCGCTTTAGAACGGGTTGTTGTGCGCCCGCTGGATCGCAATCTGGCCGATGCGTGACTGCACGCTCGGGGTCAGCAGCGTGTCCGTTGCCCACAGCCAGGTGGAGATCGCGGCGTCGGCGAGCAGGGTGTCGGAGCTGCACGACTGCGCCGAGACATTGGAGCGGCAGGCACCCTGCGACACATTGGCCAGCCCGAAGGCGTAGGGGAAGCGCGCCATCTGCTGCACGGTCTCGTCAGCCAGCACAAGGCCGATGTAGCGCCCATCGTTCAGCAGCCGCACCCGCAGCGCCGTGTTGAAGGCCTGACTCAGGTCGTCGAGCAGCACGGCCCGGTCCACGTCCGTCCGGTTCTCTTTCTCCATCAGGGCGAAAGGCGTGAGGCCCATGTCGTAGATCGTCGAGACGATCACGCGGCCATTGGCATTGGCAATGCGGTTGATCAAGTCCGCCAGACGGGTGCCACGCGCCTTGGCTTCGGCAATCAGCGACTCGCGGTTCTGCGCCGGAAACTGGCGGTAGATCTCGATCACGTCGTTCATGCCGACGAGGAAGGTCACCAGGTCCTTGGGGCCGAGATGGTCGTCAGCGAGAAACTGGTCCAGCTTGTCACTGACATCCGCCACGCGGTAGCCAGCTTCGGCAAACAACTTGCCCTGGGGAACCGCCAGGCCGTAGGGGTTGCACTGCGCGTAGATCATCCCGAAGCTGCTGGCCAGCTGCTGGTTCCAGGTCGGGTTCAGGGTGCAGTCGAACTGACGGGTCTCGGGGTTGAGGCCGTTGACGCCGAAGTGCCGGCCATCGGTCAGGATGGCACTGGTTTCATCGCCGAAGCTGATGATGCGATTGGGCTTGAAGGGCTCGACCTGGTTGGACGATGTCGAAGAGCTGCTGCCGCCGCAGGACGCCAACAGGGCCGCCAGGGCGAGGATCACGGCTGACGGACGACGGGAGAGGAAAGCGCGGAACATGGGGAGCATCAATCAGCGTCGGTGAAGGTGGCGGCGGCACGACTCAGGCGGTCGCGCACGCCGTCCCAGGCGGGATCGGGCGGGGGCGCCTCGACCCAGATCTCGCGAGCGCCCTGGGCATCCAGCTCGCGCAAGGTGGCAAACAGTTCGTGGGCCGCTTGCGCGGCATCGGGCGGCATGGGCCGCAGGATCAGCCCCGCCGCAGGCGCCGGAGCGAGCCGGGAATATACCGCCAGCCCCTCAGGCAGCCCTTGGTCACGGGCTGCGGCCAAGCGGCTTTGTAGTTGCGCCGAGGTAAAGAGGCG
>CALMQC010000003.1 GCA_937871895.1 uncultured Roseateles sp.
GGAGCTGGAGGCCGGCCCCTGGGAGCAGGACGCCCAGGTCATCGACCGCCATGCGCGCATGAACGCCCAGGTCAACGACCAGAGCGCCCAGCTCAGCGACCGCCGCGCCAGCAACGAACTGGCCCGCGTGGCCGCGTTCAATGCCCGCGAGCGCTACATCGACGTGCTGCGCGCCACCACGCGCCGCTACAAGAAGAACGTGGCCGAGTTGGGCGAGCTGGCCGGCACCACGGCCGAGGCGGTATTGCCCCACCTGGAGAACGACGACATCGTGCTCTCGCAGGCTGGCCTCGTGGTCAAGTTCAACTTCGACGGCAAGGGCGAGGTCGGCCTCAACGACGGCGAAGCCTCGGGCGGCCAGCAGGTCTTGAAGAGCCTGATCCTGCTCGTCGGACTGATGAAGGACGACGAGACCCCGGGCGGCTTTGTCTTCATCGACGAGCCCTTCGCCCACCTCGACGTGCGCAACATCCAGCTGGTCGGCCACTTCCTGCGCTCAACCCGCGCCCAGTACCTGCTGACCACGCCGATCACGCACAACGTCGAGGTCTTCGAGCCGAGCGAGATCACCCTCGTGACCAGCAAGAAGCCGCGCGGCGAGCGTTGGGCGCCGCCCATTGGCGTGCTGGTGCGCCGACCGGAGGTCAGCGAGTACGCCTGAACGCCGCGACGAGGCAGAGGCCGTGAACGAATGCGCGCCGGGCCCCAGCGCGCAACGGAGGCTGGGGGCTGGGCGGGCCATAGCCCCTCCTAGGATGAAGGTTTACGTGGTGGCTTCATCCCGGAAGGCGACTTTCCATGGCGAGCACAGCTTGCGACGGTGATTGGCGGACGGGCTTTTGCCTGTATGCCGGCACGCCGGCCAATGAGGAGATGGACTGCGGGCGCTTGCGTGCGGCGCACCTCGATCAGGTGGTGCGCCTGAGCCCGGCGCTGATGGCCTTGAACGTGCTCTCGGCCGGCCTGGTTTGCGTGGTCCATGGCTTGCCGTGGACGCCCGTGATGACGGTGTGGCTGCTGGCGCTGGTGGGCGTGGTCTTCCTTGGGATGCGGGCCTGGTGGATGTGGCGCGGGCGGGATGTGCAGCGCGTCTCGGTGCGCACCTTCCACCATGGCACCAAGCACTCGGCCCTGCTGGGCGCGGTCTGGGGTGCGGCGGCCGCCATCTGGGTGCCAGAGGGCGCGGGCCTGCAGATGCTGCTGGCGGCTTTCATCACCGGCATGGTGGGGGCGGGCGGCATTGCGCTGGCGCCCATGCCATGGTCGAGCGTGGCCTATGTGGGCACGATCACGCTGGGCGTGGTGGTGGCGATGTTCCGCATCGGCGGCTGGGTCAATGCGCTGATCGCCTTGCTCTTCATCGGCTATGCGCTGGTGGTGCTGGGTGCGGCCTTCAACAACTGCCGGCAGATGCTGCTGCTTCGTGGCTCGCGCGACGAGGTGGACCGGCAGCGCGAGGTGGTGTCGCTGCTGCTGCGCGACTTTGAGGACAACGCCAGCGACGCGCTGTGGGAAACCAACCGTGAGGGCGTGCTGATCCGCCGCTCGCCGCGGCTCGAAGCCCTGTTCCAGGCCGTGGGCCAGCCGCTGGACCAGGTGCGCTTCCCGCACTGGCTGAAAGAACATTCACCCGAGGCGGCCGCGCTGCTGGCAGCCTGGGCGCTGCGCCGGCCTTTCCGCGATTTGAAGCTGCAGATCGGGCGCGGCGAGGGCGCGCGCTGGTGGCAGATCAGCGCGCGGCCCGTCAGCGAGTCTGAGCCGCAGCGCTGGCGTGGCGTGATCTCCGACATCAGCGATGCCCACCGCTTTGAAGACCAGTTGCGCCAGCAGGCCGAGCAGGACGCGCTGACCGGCCTGCCCAACCGCCGCAGCCTGCTGCGCGCTGCGCAAACGGCTCTGCTGCAGAACCAGCACGGCTGGATGCTGTCCATCGACCTGGACCACTTCAAGCTCATCAATGACACCTCGGGCCACTCGGTGGGCGACGAGGTGCTGCGCGAGGTGGCACGCCGCCTGCGCAAGCATGTGCAGGGCCATGACCTGCCGGCCCGCTTAGGGGGCGATGAGTTCGCGCTGCTGTGCCTGAGTGCTGAGGGCGATGCGCCGCCGCTGGACCGTGCGCGGGCCATCATCGGTGACCTCAGCAGCGCCATCCATGTCGGTGCCAAACGCCTGCATGTGGGCGCGAGCGTGGGCCTGTCGCGGCTGGACACCAGCATCCGCAGCCTGGAAGAACTCTTGATCAATGCCGACCTCGCGCTCTATGACGCCAAGCGCGTGGGCCGGGGCCGTGCGGTGGTGTATGGCCCGGCGCTGGGCGACGCGAGCCGGCGCTTGAGCCAGATCGAGCTGGCGCTGCGCGGGGCGTTCAAGGCCGGCCAGTTCCATCTGCACTTCCAGCCCAAGGTGGATGCCAAGACCATGCGGCCCGTGGCCGTCGAGGCGCTGATGCGCTGGAACCACCCCAAGCTGGGCACGGTGGCGCCGGGCGAGTTCATCTCGGCGGCTGAGCGCTGCGGGATGATCCATGAGCTGGGGCAGCTGGCGCTGCGCGAGGCGGCCCTGGCGGCCAAGCAGCTGGACGGCCTGGTGGTGGCGGTCAATGTGTCACCGCTGCAGCTGATGGAATCGGACTTCACCAGCATCGTGGCCAGCGTCCTCGAAGAGGTGGGCGTGGAGCCCTCGCGCATCGAGCTGGAGGTGACCGAATCCGTCATGCTCGACGACGCCCGCGAGGCGCTGCGCCGGCTGCATGCGCTGCGTGAGCTGGGCGTGCGCGTGGCGCTCGATGACTTTGGCACCGGCTACTCGTCGCTGGCCTATTTGCGTTCCTTCCCGTTCGACACGCTCAAGATCGACCGCTCCTTTGTGCAGTCGCTGGGCGAGCAGGCCAACTCGCACGCCATCATCGACACCATCGTGCAGATGGCCCGTGCCCTGGGCATGCGCACCGTGGCCGAGGGCGTGGAGGGCGACATCGAACTGGCGGCGGTGCGCGCCATGCATTGCGACGAAGTGCAGGGCTACCTGGTCTCGCGGCCGTTGTCGCTCGGCTCGCTCAAGAGCTGGCTCGACGGACAGCATGAGGGCCTGGTCACCGACAACATCGACTCCCGCCTGCACCCCTGGTGGCAGGGCACGGTGCACAGCAGCCTGCCTGGGCCGGCGTGAACTAATGCTGCCCGCTGCCCGGCGCAGGCCCGGGGGGCGCCTGTCCTTCGCTGTAACCCCTTCGTAACATGGGTCTTCCAAGCGAGGGGGACTCATGCGTGGGGCCGGCCGATGACGGGCGCACCTGATAGCGGGTGGCGTTCCGTCTTCCATTTGTACTCGGATGCGGGTGCCGACATGGCACGGCTGCGCGCTGCGCATCTGACACAGGTGCTGCGCCTGAGCCCGGCGCTGATGCTGGCCAATGTGCTGGCGGTGTCGCTGACGTTCTGGGTGCTGTGGCAGGGCGCCGACTGGCCCTTGCTGGGCTGGGCCATCTGCCTGGTGGTGGGCAGCTTGCTGGGCCTGCGGGGCTGGTGGCTGGCGCGGCAGCGCCAACGTAGCCAGGCCTCGATCCGCGCCATGCACCGCGCCACCTGGCATGGGGTCTTGATGGGCCTGGGTTGGGGCGCGGCGCCCTTGCTGTTCTTCCCCGGCGCACCGGGGCCGGTGCAAGTGATGATTGCCGGCTTGGTGACGGGCATCCTGGCCGCTGGCGGTCTGGTGCTCGCCACCTTGCCCTGGGCCAGCGTGGCCTTTGTGACGGCCGTGTGCCTGGGCGCTTTGGGCGCCATGCTGCGCACCGGCAATGCCATGTTCTGGCCGGTTTGCGGCCTGATGGTGGCGTACTCCTGCGTCGTGGTGGCGGCCGCCATCGCCATTTGCCGCCAGAGCCTGGAGCTGCGCCGCGCGCGCAGCGAGCAGGAGCGGCAGCGCCAGGTGGTGTCGCTGCTGCTGCGCGACTTTGAGGACAACGCCAGCGATGCGCTCTGGGAGTGCGACGCCAAGGGGCATCTGGTGCGGCGCTCGGCGCGGCTGGAGTCCTTCTTTGTGGACGTCGGGCATCGCGTCGACGACGTGCGCTTCCCGCACTGGTTCCGGCTGCACGCCAAGGACGCCAGCGCCCTCGTCGCCACCTGGGCCATGGGCCACTGGTTCCGCGACATGAAGGTGCAAATCGGCGAGGGCGAAGCCGCGCGCTGGTGGACGCTCAGCGCCCGGCCCATCCATGGCGACGGGCAGCGCACCGTGGGTTGGCGCGGCGTGATCTCGGACGTGACCGAGTCCCACCGCTTCGAGCAGCAGCTGCGTCTGCAGGCCGAGCAAGATGGCCTCACCGGCCTGGCCAACCGCCGCAGCCTGCTGCAAGCCGCACAGGCCGCGCTGGCCGCTGGCCGCAAGGGCTGGTTGATGTCCATCGACCTCGACCACTTCAAACTGATCAACGACACCTTTGGCCACACCTTTGGCGACGAGGTGCTGCGCGAGGTGGGGCTGCGCCTGAGCGCCCAGACCGTGCCCGGCGACCTGGCCGCGCGCCTCGGCGGCGACGAGTTTGCGATGCTCTGCATCTGCCATGGCGACCAGGGTCCGCCCATGGACCGCGCCCAGGACCTGATCGACCAGCTCAGCACCCCCGTGCACGTGCGCGGCAAGCGCCTGCATGTGGGCGCCAGCGTGGGCCTGGCGCCGCTGGACGTGACGGTGCACGACCTGGAGAGCCTGCTCGTCAACGCCGACCTCGCGCTCTACGACGCCAAGCGTGCCGGCCGAGGCCGCGCCGTGGTCTATGGCCCGGCACTGGGCGAGGCCAGCCGGCGCATGAGCCAGATCGAGGTGGCGCTGCGCGATGGGCTGCGCAATGGCCAGTTCCATCTGCACTTCCAGCCCAAGGCCGAGGCCTTGACGCTGCGCACCATCGGCGTCGAGGCGCTGATGCGCTGATGCGCTGGAACCACCCGAGCCTCGGGACGGTGTCACCGGGCGAGTTCATCTCGGCGGCGGAGCGCTGCGGCTTCATCAACGAGCTGGGCGAGCTGGCGCTGCGCGAGGCCGCCCGCGCGGCCCGCGAGCTGCCCAACCTGACCGTGGCCGTCAATGTCTCGCCCTTGCAGCTGATGGAGGCCGACTTCCCGGAGCGGGTGCGGCGCGTGCTGGCCGAGGCCGGCGTGCCGCCCGAGCGGCTGGAGCTGGAGGTGACCGAGTCCGTGATGCTGGACGACGCGCGCGGTGCCATCCGGCGCCTGCACGCGCTGCGCGAGGTGGGCGTGCGCGTCGCGCTCGATGACTTCGGCACCGGGTATTCGTCCCTCGCGTATCTGCGCGCCTTCCCCTTCCACACGCTCAAGATCGACCGCTCTTTCATCCACTCGCTGGGCGAGCAGTCCAATGCCCACGCCATCGTGGACACCATCGTCCACATGGCCCGCGCCCTCGGGATGCGCACCGTGGCCGAAGGGGTGGAGGACGACATCCAGCTGGCGGCGGTGCGCAAGATGCGCTGCGACGAAGTGCAGGGCTATCTGATCTCGCGGCCCATGCCGCTGGACCGCCTCAAGGCCTGGCTCTCAGGCCGGCCGGTGCAAGCCACGGGCGACAACGTCGATTCCCGCCTGATGCCGTGGTGGAGCCAGTCGGCGCTGGCCAGCTTCCTGGATGAGCCGATCGTGGGGTCAGAGAGCCGCCGTTGAGGGCCAGCTCGGGCGGCGTTGAGTACAAGCTCTTGAACGCCTCGCCGCGCGCTACGGCAGCCCGGGGTCAAGATCTTGGCCTCCGAGCTACTACGCAACGCAGGCTGCGATAGGCCGTTTTGCGGCGATTGCGGACGGTCGCGGGCGGCGACCATGCGGCAGCAATGTGCCCAAAGCGGAAGTTCATCGAGCCCAAGCGATAGGCTGAAGGCGGAAGTTCACCAGCGACTGCTTTGCGGCTCCTCAGCTTCGGGCAGTGAGTCCAGGGGGCTGCGCACGGCACTGCCGCCCATCCTGAGCACATGGGTGTAGATCATGGTCGTCGCCACATCGGCGTGCCCGAGCAACTCCTGCACGGTGCGGATGTCGCTACCCGCCTGAAGCAGATGGGTCGCAAAACAGTGCCGCAGCGTGTGAGGCGTGGCGGGCTTGTCGATGCCTGCCGCCTGAACCGCGCGCTTGAACGCACGCTGAAAGGTCTCGTCATAGAGATGGTGCCGGCGAACGACGCCGCTGCGGGGATCGGTGGAATGATGGTCTTGAGGGAAGACCCAGAACCATCCCCAGCTGGCACCGGCCCGGGGGTACTTGCGCTCCAGAGCATGCGGCAACTCCACCCCCGCATGCCCTGACTCCACATCGGCCGCCCAAACCTGGCGAACCCGGCCGAACTGCTCTCGCAACGGCTGGACCAAGGATTGCGGCAGCATCACCACCCGATCCTTGCCGCCCTTGCCCTGGCGTACGTAGATCGCGCGTTGCGCGAAGTCGATGTCCTTGACCCGCAGGCACAAGGCCTCGGTGATGCGCAACCCCGTGCCGTACAGCAGTCGCGCCAGCAATTGATGCTCGCCCTGCAGCCTGGCAAGCACAGACAACACCTCGTCGACGCTGAGCACCACCGGCAAGCGCCGCTTGGGCACTGGGCGGCCGATCTCCTGCATCCAGGGCAACTGCAGCCCCAGCACCTTGCCATAAAGGAACAGGAGTGCAGACAAGGCTTGGCGATGGCTAGACGGAGACAGCCCGCGGTCGGATGCCAGATAAGTCAGGAAGGCCTCGACCTCGGGGCCGCCCATCTCCGCCGGATGGCGCAGGCCGTGGAACCGGATGAAGGCTCGAGACCAGTACAAGTACGCCTGCTCGGTCCGCCGGCTGTAGTGCAGCATCCGAACGCGTTCACGCAACTGGTCGAGCAGCCTAACGGCACGCAACGGCGGTAAATTGACAGGGGTGGTCGGGCGCAAAGCCGCGCGAGGGATGGCTGGACGCACGACGGCAGGCAGCATGGCAGCCTCCACTTGGCGGTGCCGCGAACCGGCCAAGCAAGTTTGTAACGGATGCGGCTTTTGGCCTGAAATTTAGTACTGTATGAATGAACAGTCAAATGGAATGAAAGTCCAGTCTCGACAAGCACTTGGATTGCGCGCGGGGCGACCCGTTACGGCGCGGGTTGCCGTGATAGGCCGCGCCGCCCTGCGGTCTACAACACGTTGGGCGTCACGGGGCGCCAGTGTGTGCAGCCCAGAAGAGCATCGGTGCCTCCGTGCATTTGGTTGCGCCGAACGAACATCCGGCCATCCCACCATCCAGTAGAGAGCCATGCAGTCCAGCCGTGCTGCCCTTTGCCAAAGCTGCAAACCCGCCGCATCTCGTAGTTCTGCCCATCCTTCGGCGGCTCTCCATCGCGCCACTCGGTATTTTCAAGCGCGTCAAAAGCATTCAGGACGGCTGCTGCATATGGGTCACGCTCTTCAATTGGTTTCAGTTTTC
>CALMQC010000004.1 GCA_937871895.1 uncultured Roseateles sp.
GTTGTCCTGCGGCAGCTCGGCGGCGGCGATGGCGGCGCGGTAGCCGATCAAGCGCGGCGCGCTGACCGACTGGTCTGGATTGCCGTTGATGAAGCCGATGCGCCGGTGCCCCAGCGCGATCAGGTGGCGCGTCATCTCGAAGGCGGCGCGGTAGTCGTCGACGCCGATGGTGTGGAACTCGCCATCGGCCCGGGCGCTGGCGATGAGGGCCGTGGGGATGTCCATCTCGCGCATCAGTTCCAGCAGCGCCGGCGAGTCGCACAGCGGCGGGGGGAGGATCATGCCGTCGATGCCGCTGCTGATGAGCGTGCGCACGTCGGCCAGGTCGGCGTCGCTCAGCTCGCATTTCTCGACGACGAGCTGCACATGGCTGCGGCTGGCTTGGTCCAGGAGGCCGACGAAGACCTCGGACATGAAGACCGCACTGGCCTGCCGGCACAGCACGCCGAGCCGCACCTGCTCGGAGCCCGCCAGGCGCTGCGCAGCCGCATTGGGCCGGTAATTGAGCGCGGCGATGGCCTCGTTCACACGCGCTCGAGTGGATTCACGGACGCCATCCGCGCCATTGATCACCCGAGAGACCGTCATGGGCGAGACGCCGGCATGGCGGGCAACGACTTCGATGGTCGGGGCGGAACTCTTCTGCGCCATGAAAAGGGGAACTCGGGAGGCGGTGGCAGGAAAACGCCGGGGCGACGTGTCAGCGTCGAATTGTGAGCGTTAACTTTTTTGCCGCCGCGCTAGGGTGAACCCGGTGGCCGGAGGGCGGCACCGCCTGTGTCCAGGGGACAACAACGCTTCGGATAAACACGGGGCAACCCGCTTGACGTTGTCTGACGACTGACCTTAGATTGCGAATGTTCGCGCTAACATTTTGAATGTTAATGAACAACATCACCTGTCGTCAGTTGACATCGGCGGCGGGTCCTGAGGTGATTAGGAGACATCAAACATGAGCAGCACCCCCCAAGGGCGGCCACAGGCCGCCCGCCATCTCGCACGCAAAGCCCTGCGCGTGACCCTGCTGGCCACCCTTGTGAGCCAGGCCTATGCGCAGCAAGCCGCCGCGCCCGCGCAGCAACTCGACACGGTCGTGGTCACGGGCATCCGGGCCTCGCTGTTGAGCTCGGCCACTGACAAGAAAAACGCCATCGAGTTCGTCGACACCATCAATGCCGAGGACATGGGCAAGTTCCCGGACCAGAACATTGCCGAGGCCATCAGCCGCATCCCCGGTCTGACCGTTTCGCGCGAGATCTCGGGCGAGGGCCTGCAGGTCCAGATCCGCGGTCTGGGCACCAGCTTCACCCGCATCCTGATGAACGGCGCACCGATTGCATCGGCCTCCACGGGCCGCACCGATGCGCAGAGCGCCAACCGTGAAGTCGACATGGACTTCCTGCCCGGCGAGCTGTTCAACAAGGTCACGGTGTCCAAGAGCCCGACGGCTTCCATGCTCGAAGGCGGCGCCGCCGGCATCGTGGACATGCGCAGCGTGCGGCCGTTTGACAAGCGTGGCTTCCGCAGCGCCTTCCAGGTGGTGGGTACCAAGAACGCGCCGGCCAAGAGCTGGGGTTCGCGCGGCTCGGCCATCGTCAGCAACACCTGGGACAACAAGTTCGGCGCCTTGGTCGGCCTCTCCTGGGCCAACAACAAGGTCAACACGACGGGCTTTGAGACCATCGGCTGGACCAATGCCGGCCTCTCGGCCACCCAAAGCTCCAGTGCCACGCGCAACAGCACCGGCGGCGGCAACTGGACCATCCCGGGCAATGTGCCGGCCAACGCCGGCAGCGGCCTGGTGACGAATGACGTCATCAACGAGGCCTTCCTGCTCGCCAAGAACCCCGGCGCCAGCATCACCCAAATCGACAACGGCCTGATTCCCCGCCTGGGCCGCCGCATGGCGTCTGAGGGCACGCGGGACCGGCTCAACGCCGTGGTCAGCCTGGAAGCCCGCCCCAACGATGACCTCGAGCTCTACCTCGACGTCATGGCCGGCAAGAAGAAGAACAAGATCGAGCGCTCGGACATGAACTGGGTCGGCCGCTTCGGTGCCATGGTGCCGCTGAACCTCCAGTTCGACCGCAGTGACTGCGGCAGTGGCTGCGTGGTCACCAAGGGCACCTTCACCAACGCGCAGTGGTTCCTGGAATATCGCCCGTACACCGAGACGACGATCTTCCAGAGCTTCAACCCCGGCCTCGTCTACCAGATCAGCGACAACCTCAAGGTGGACGCCCAGATCAATTCGACCCGCAGCGACTTCCACCGCGAGTCGCCCACCGTGCTCTTGATCACCCCCGGCAGCTCGGGCGTTACCGTCGAGTACGACAACACCACCGGCACCCCGGTCATCAACACCAACATCAGCCTGAACGACCCCACCAAGTTCCAGTGGAACGGTGGCCGTCTGAACATGCAGGACGAGAAGCGCTGGGTGCGCACCGAAGGTGGCCGCTTCAACGTCACCTACGGCGACAAGAGCTTCATGGTCAAGGCCGGTGCGGCCTATGACGACGTCCTGCGCCGCATCACCAGTCTGAACGGCGATGCCTACTGGGAGAACCTGGCCTGCCGCCGTAACCTGAACGTCTTCCTGCCGGCGCCCAACACCACCAACGGCGCGGGCTCAGGCTGCAACGGCACCGGCACGGCCGGCGCAGCTGCGGCGTCCTACCCCGGCTACGGCACGGGCTCGACGGCGGGCGCCAGCCCGGCGTCCCTGCAGTTCCAGGGTCCGCTGATCCCCAATGGCTCGCTGCAGAACTACCTGCATGCCGACCCGCGCGGCTTCATCGGCCTGGATTGGGCCAAGTTCCGCGCCGACAGTGGCTATGACCAGGCCTACGCCAACACCCAGGTCTCGACCGGCAGCACCAACACCGGCACCAACCCGGGCTTCATTCAGGAGAAGGTCACGTCCTTCTACGTGGAGACGGCGGGCCGCACCAGCCTGCTTGGCAACCGCTTTGCCTACAACCTGGGCCTGCGCCATGCGCGCACCGAGCAGACCTTCGGCACCCTGATCAGCACCGCCGACCCGCGCAATGCGCAGCTGAACCTGGGCGATGGTGGCCGCTTCCCGAACCTCATCACGGAAGAGCTGACGCCCACGGCCTACAGCAACAACCTGCCCTCCGGCACCCTGGCCTACAACCTGCGCGACGACGTGCTGCTGCGTCTCTCGGGTTCCAAGACCATGACCCGCCCGAACCCGCAGGACCTGCGCCGCACGCAGCTGCAGTTCAGCGACCCGTCGGCCGCCCAGGCCACGCTCACCAACTCCGACCTCAAGCCCTACCTCTCCAAGAACTGGGACCTGGGCCTGGAGTGGTACACGGGCCGCGAGGGCTATCTGGCGGCTGCCTTCTTCAAGAAGGACATCACGGCCTTCACCTCGACGCAGAACACGACCTACAAGTTCGGCGACCTGGCGCAGTGGAACTGGACCTACGCGCAGCTGACCCAACAGCAGCGTGATGCCATCGCCGTGCGCTCGGGCCTGCCGGCGGGGCTGACCTCGCTGAACGCCGCGCAGACGGCAGCCGTCAACGCGCAGGACGTGCTGGTGTCGCAGCAGGTCAACTCCGACGCCCTGCTCAAGGTGAACGGCATGGAGCTGTCCTGGGTCCAGCCGCTGACCTTCTTGCCCGTGCAGGGCTTTGGCTTCACCGCCAACTACACCAAGGTCAAGCAGCGCGCCACCAACAACAGCGGCTTCATCGCGCTGGGCGTGCCCCCGCACACCTACAACCTGACTGCCTACTACGACGCCAAGGGCATCTCCTTCCGCGTGGCCCAGACCTTCACCAAGGGCTCGCAAGGCTCGACCCCGGGTCAGAACGGCATTGGCGCCGCCGCGATCTTCGGAACCGACTACAAGCAAGTGGACGTCTCCTCCCGCGTTGACCTGAGCCGCTTCCTGGGTTGGAAGACCGATGTGTCGATGAGCTTCGACGTCAACAACGTCACCAAGAGCATCCAGCGCGCCTACTTCCAGTTCGAGAACGCGCCGTTCACGATCTACGACCCGGGCCGCACCTATGCGGTCGGCCTGCGCGTCAAGTACTGATCAGCACGCATCTCCTCGGGCCCGTCGCTAGATTTGCTGGGCCCTCCTGCTTGGCGCCCCTTCTCACGGAGGGGCGCCCTTTTTTTGCCCCTCGGCTACAGTGCCACGGCCCATTTTTGAAGCGACGCCACGATGCTGCACGGCCCACAGATCCCCTTCCAGCCCAATGC
>CALMQC010000005.1 GCA_937871895.1 uncultured Roseateles sp.
AGGCCGAGTCGGCGGCGCTGCTGCGGTGAGGCCTGTGCCTTGTCCTGCCTAAACAGCCGAATGCTGCCGGCCGGCGCGCGCGGGTCCTCGCCCGAAAGGGCGGCGAGCAGCTCCTGCTGGCCATTGCCCGAGACGCCCGCCACGCCAACGATCTCGCCCGCACGCACGGCCAGGCCAATGCCTTGCAGGCTCACGCCAAAGGGGTCGCGCTGCGGCAAGGCGAGCTGCTGCACGCTTAGCACCTCGGCGCCTGGCGTGCCGTCGCGGGCGCTCAAGGCAGGCGTTTCGGCCCCGGTCATCAGGCGCGCCAGGCTGGCATTGGTTTCCTGCGTCGGGTCCACCTCGCCCACCACCCGGCCGCCGCGCAGCACGGTGCAGTGGTGGCACAGGCTGCGGATCTCGTTCAGCTTGTGCGAGATGTAGAGGATGGAGCAGCCTTCGCTGGCCAGTTGGCGCAGCGTGACGAAGAGCTTCTCGACGGCCTGCGGCGTCAGCACCGAGGTGGGCTCGTCGAGGATCAGTAGCTGCGGTTGGGTCAGCAGCGCCCGCACGATCTCGACGCGCTGGCGCTCGCCGACGCTGAGTGTGTGCACGGGCCGCATCGGGTCCACGGGCAGGCCGTAGGCCTCTGAGACCTCGCGCGTCCGGGCCACGACCTCGGCCAGCGAGCCGGCGCGGTCAAGCCCGAGCCAGATGTTCTCGGCGGCGGTCAGCGTGTCAAACAGCGAGAAGTGCTGGTAGACCATGCTGATGCCCAACGCGCGCGCCTGCGCCGGGCTCGCCACCTGCACCTCGCGGCCGTTCCAGACCATGCGCCCGGCGTCCGGCCGCGTGGCGCCGTAGATGATCTTCATCAGCGTCGACTTGCCTGCACCGTTCTCGCCCAGCACGGCATGGATTTGGCCCGGTGCCACCTGGAGGTGCACGCCGTCATTGGCGCGCACGGCGGGGTACTGCTTGGTGATGCCAATCAGCTCAAGTCGAAGCATGTCTGAGGTGCGCCCCCGCCAGTGGAGATGACGTCGTCAGGGCGGCCCAGCCAAGCCCCGAAAACGGCCAACGATAGCGACCAGGGTTCAGCAAGTCACGTGCCATCGTGGGGCATGGGCCGGGCGGGCCGACAAGCCCTGGCGTGGTGCGTCAGCCTTGCAAAGCCTGCTGGATCTCGGCCGTGGTGGCGCTCCAGCCGACGATGGCGCCCTGGGCCGTGAGCATCGACAGCGTGGCGACCTTGTAGGACGGGAAATAGCTCTCGGTGCCGTCCTCGACGATCAGGCACTCGTAGCCCCGGTCATTGGCCTCGCGCATCGAGGTCTGCACGCAGACCTCGGTCGTCACGCCCATGAAGAGCAGGTGGGTGATGCCGCGCTCGCGCAGCAGCGCGTCCACCGGTGTGCCATAGAACATGCCCTTGCCGGGTTTGTCCACGACCAGCTCGCCGGGCAGCGGCGCCAGCTCGGGCACGATCTCGGCGCCCGGCTCGCC
>CALMQC010000006.1 GCA_937871895.1 uncultured Roseateles sp.
GACGCCCACGTCGAGGCGCCCACCGGCGGTTCGGTGGTGCTGGCCGCCATCATGCTGAAGCTGGGCTGCTACGGCTTCCTTCGCTTCTCGCTGCCCATCGCTCCAGATGCTGCCCACCATTGGGCCTGGCTGATCATTGCCATGTCGATCATTGGTGTCATCTACATCGGCCTCGTGGCCCTGGTGCAGAAGGACATGAAGAAGCTGGTGGCCTATTCGTCCATCGCCCACATGGGTTTCGTGACCCTGGGCTTCTTCATCTTCAATGAGCTGGGCGTGTCGGGCGCCATCGTGCAGATGATCTCGCACGGCTTCGTTTCGGGCGCCATGTTCCTGTGCATTGGGGTGCTGTACGACCGCGTGCACTCGCGCGAAATCTCGGCCTACGGCGGTGTGGTGAACACCATGCCCACCTTCGCTGCATTCGCCGTGTTCTTCGGTATGGCCAATTGCGGCCTGCCCGCCACGGCCGGCTTTGTGGGCGAGTGGATGGTCATCCTCGGCGCGGTGCAGGCCAACTTCTGGTTGGGGGCGCTCGCGGCCACGGCCCTGGTGTTTGGCGCGGCGTATACGCTGTGGATGATCAAGCGCGTCTACTTTGGCGACGTGGCCAATGACAAGGTCCGAGCGCTGACCGACATCAACGCGCGCGAGTTCCTGATGCTGGCCGTGCTCGCCATTGCCGTGCTCTGGATGGGCGTGTATCCCAAGCCCTTCACCGATGTGATGCACGCCTCGGTCACCGAACTGCTCAAGCACGTCGCTCAGAGCAAGATTGTTCCCTGAGGGCGACCCAAGATGAACGACATGAACTGGCTCGCGGTCTACCCCGAGATCTTTCTGCTGGCCATGGGCTGCCTGGTCGCCCTGGTCGACCTTTGGGTGACCGACCCGGAGCGCCGCCCCACCTACTGGCTCACGCAGCTCAGCCTCGCCTTGACGGCGTTGATGCACTTCAACCACTTCGACGCCGGGCTGACCGTCTATGCGATGCAGCAGATGGTGGTGGCCGACCCGATGGGGCATTTGCTCGCCGGCTTTGCCTGCGTGGCGACCATGATCACCCTGGTCTACGCGCGCCCCTATGCGGCCAGCCGCGAGATGCTCAAGGGCGAGCTCTTCATCCTCAGCGTGTTCTCGCTGCTGGGCATCAATGTCATGCTCGCGGCCAACAACTTCCTGGTCATCTATCTCGGCCTGGAGCTGATGAGCCTGTCGCTGTATGCGCTGGTGGCCCTGCGGCGTGATCACGCCGTCTCCACCGAGGCGGCGATGAAGTACTTCGTGCTCGGTGCCCTGGCCAGCGGCTTCCTCCTCTATGGCCTGTCGATGATGTACGGCGCCACCGGCTCGCTGGAGATCCCCAAGGTCTTTGAAGTGATTGCTGGCGGCGTGCCCAATAAGGGCGTGCTGGTGTTTGGCGTTGTGTTCGTGGTCGCCGGCCTGGCCTTCAAGCTCGGTGCCGCTCCCTTCCACATGTGGGTGCCTGATGTGTACCAAGGCGCGCCCACGGCCGTGACCCTTCTGATTGGCGGCGGCCCCAAGCTGGCGGCGTTTGCGATCACGGTTCGTCTGCTGGTCGAGGGCATGATCGGGCTGGCAGTCGATTGGCAACAGATGCTGATCGTGCTGTCGGTGTTGTCGCTGCTGATCGGCAATCTTGCGGCCATCGCGCAGACCAACATCAAGCGCATGCTGGCCTACTCGACCATCGCCAACATGGGCTTCATGCTGCTGGGCATGGCGTGCGGGGTGGTCAACGACAACACGCTCTCGGCCACGAATGCCTACAGCTCGGCCATGTTTTATGTCGTGTCCTATGTGCTGACGACGCTCGGTACCTTTGGCATGGTCATCCTGTTGTCGCGCCAGGGCTTCGAGGCCGAGGAACTGCGTGACTTTGCCGGCTTGGCCAAGCGCAGCCCCTGGTTTGCGCTGGTGATGACCTTCTTCATGTTCTCCCTGGCTGGCGTGCCACCGATGGTCGGGTTCTACGCCAAGCTTGCGGTGCTGCAAGCTCTGGTCGCCACCGGCGTGGCCGGCTACCTGCAGTTGGCCGTCTTTGCCGTGGTCATCTCGCTGATCGGGGCGTTCTATTACCTGCGGGTCGTGAAGGTCATGTACTTCGATGAGCCCACCGACACCACGGCCATCGCCGCGCCCGCCGACGTCCGCGTCGTCATGTCGCTCAACGGTGCCGCCGTGCTGGTGTTCGGCCTGTTGCCCGGTGGCCTGATGGCGCTGTGCGCACAGGCGATCGTGCGCGCGCTCGCGTCCTGATCTGCGGGTGGACCAAGGCACGGCCATCGTTGCAGTGCTGATCGTGGCCGTGCTGGCCGCGAACCTGCCCTATCTGACGGAGCGCCTGCTCCTTGTCGGCCCTCGCCGTGCGCCCAAGGCCGCGGGTTGGCGTGTGCTGGAGCTCGTGCTGATGGCGTTGCTGACCTACGGTGTCGGCGCCTTTGCCGAGGCCCGCATCGGGCAGCGGGCGCCCCAGGGCTGGGAGTTCTATGCCGCCGGGGCCTGCTTGTTCGTGACCCTCGGCTTCCCTGGCTTCGTGTGGCGCTATCTGCGCCGGCACCCCCATGCCGAGTCCTGACGACCACCTCATCGAGCGTTGCCAGCGCAGCGACACCGTGTTCGAAGGCAACTTCCTGCACGTCCAGCGTGACCAGGTGGCACTGCCAGATGGCAAGGTCGCGACACGCGAATTCATCCGCCACCCAGGCGCCGTCATGATCGTGCCGCTGCTTGACGACGGCCGGCTGCTGATGGAGCGCCAGTACCGCTACCCCATGGGCCGCGTGATGCTGGAGTTCCCGGCCGGCAAGCTGGATGCGGGCGAACCGCCGTTTGAGTGTGCCGTGCGTGAGCTCGAAGAAGAGACCGGCTATCGCGCACGCGAATGGGCGCATGCCGGTGTGCTCCACAACGCCATCGCCTATTCCGACGAAGGCATCGAGATCTACTTCGCGCGCGGGCTCAACCCCGGGCGCCAGCACCTGGACGATGGCGAGTTCCTCGAACTCGCGCAGCTCTCGGTGTCGGAGCTCGACGCGATGTGTGCCGACGGTCGGGTCACGGATGCCAAGACCTTGATCGGACTGCTCTGGCTCACACGCTGGCAGCGGGGCGAGTGGGTGCTGAACTGGTTCAAGGCCTGATCGGTCGGCGCGTTGGCCGGCGCCGTTCAGTCCGTCTGGGCTGCAACTCATCCCGCATTGCGCCCCGCTGGTCGCATCGCACTGAAAGCGCTGCTCAAACCTGGAAAATGCCGCCCGTGACCTCTGTCGCTGACACGACCGAGCGCTAATCTCCCCACATCCTGCCCCGGCCGCATTCCCTGCCTCGGCCGCCAATTCCGGAGTCAAGCCCATGACGCTTACCGCCCTGGTGAGAAGCCAGCCCCATACCTTTGCCGGACGCGCTCGTCCGTGGGCCATCGCCGTGACCGTGGCGCTCGCGCTCGCCGCCTGTGGCGGCGGCAAGAAGGACGCCGCCGCCGACAAGGACGTCAAGGCCAAGCCCGCGCTGCTGATCGCGCCTGAGGACGTGCGGGCCGTCAGTCAGAGTGGCTTGATCGGAGCCCCCGTCATCACCGGCGCCATCCAGCCGGCACGCCGGGCCGATCTGCGCGCTGAAGTTGCCGCCATCGTGCTCCAGGTCGCCAAGGACAACGGCGAGCGTGTGCGCCAGGGCGACCTCATCATCCGCCTCGACGCCACCGCCATCCGCGACAGCCTCACCTCGGCTGAAGAAGCGCTGCGCGCTGCCCAGCAAAGCTTTGAGCAGACCGAGCGCGTGCTGACCCGTCAGCGCACCCTCAACCAGCAGGGCATGACCTCGATGCAAGCCCTGGAAGACGCCGAAGTGCGCCGCAATTCGGCCCAGAGCGAGCTGGCCGCCGCCAAGGCGCGCGTCGTCACCGCCCGCCAGCAGGTTTCGCGCACCGAGGTGCGGGCGCCGTTCGATGGCGTGGTCAGCGAGCGCAAGGTCTCGGTTGGCGACACCGTCCAGGTCGGCCGCGAACTGGTCAAGGTCATCGACCCCGCTTCCATGCGCTTCGAGGGTCAGGTCTCGGCCGACCGGCTGGGTGAACTCAAGATCGGCCAGGCGGTCTCCTTCCGTGTCAATGGCTTTGGCGATGTCGAGTACCGCGGCAAGCTGGCGCGCATCGACGCCGCTGCCAATGCCACCACCCGCCAGGTCGAGCTGATCGCCAGCTTCGACCAGCCGGCCAAGGCGCCGCAGGTGGCCGGCCTGTACGCCGAAGGCCGTGTCGAGAGCGCCGACCGTCGCGCGCTGGTGCTGGCGGAAGGCTCGGTCCAGCGCCAGGGCGACAGCGCCTTCGTCTGGAAGATCGCCGGCAGCCAGCTCAAGAAGGTCAATGTCACCTTGGGTGAACGCGACGAGCGCCGGGGCGAGGTGGTCATCACCTCGGGCCTGGCGCTGGGTGATGAGGTGCTGCGTGCACCCACCGGCAGCCTCAGCGACAACGCCGCCGTGGTTCGCGTCAAGCCGGGCTCCGGCGCTGCCTCGGGTGTGGCTGCCGCGCCTGTCGTGGCTGCCAGCAAGTAAGCCAGCAGCCAAGCCCGTAAGGAGAACCGCATGTTCCTCTCCAACTTCAGCATCAGCCGGCCCGTGGCGACCGTGGTCGTCATCATCGGCCTGATGCTGGTGGGCCTCTTGGCGCTGTCCAAGCTCAAGGTCAACCAGTTCCCCGAGGTCGAGCCGCCCGTGCTCGTCATCAACATCCCTTACCCCGGCGCGTCTCCCGAGACCGTCGAGCGCGAGGTCGTCAACCGCATCGAGAAGGCACTGCAGAGCATCTCGGGCGTGGACCGCTCGCAATCCACTTCGCGTGAGGGCAGTGCCACCATCGTCCTGATCTTCGACTTCTCGAAGAACATGATCGAAGCCGCCGACGAGGTGCGCAATGCCATCGCCTCGGTGCGCTACAAGCTGCCCACCGAGATCCGCGAGCCCATCATCAACCGGGCCGACCCGGGCGCCCAGCCCATCCTGCAGCTCTCGCTGTCCAGCAGCAAGCAGAGCCATGCGCAACTCAGCCGCATGGCGGAGGACCAACTGGCCGAGCGCTTCCGCGGCATCCCCGGCGTGTCGGTCGTCAATGTGAACGGCGCGCTGCGCCGCGAGCTGTCCATCCTGCTGCGTGCCGAAAAGCTGCGCGAGTTCGGCGTCTCGGTCACCGAGGTGACCAATGCCGTGCGCGCCCAGAACACCACCGCACCGGTGGGCAAGGTGCGTGGCGAGCTGGAGGACCAAAGCATCCGCCTGCTGGGCCGGCTGGAAAGCCCGTCCGAGTTCGAGCAGATGATCATCAAGCGCCGGGGCACCGACGTCGTGCGCCTGGGTCAGGTCGCCGAGGTCAAGGACGGCTTTGCCGAGATGACCGGCTACAGCCTGCGCAATGGCCGCCCCAACGTCGGCCTGAACATCACCCGCTCGCGCGATGCGTCCACGGTCAGCGTCGCCACCGAAGCCCGCAAGCTGGTGGAAGAGATCCGCAAGGAACTGCCCGAAGGCACCATCCTCGACATCACCCAGGACGGCGGCAAGGACGCCGAGAACAGCCTGCACAACGTCACCCATGCGCTGTTCTTCGGCGCCGGTTTGACGATCTTCGTGGTCTACGCCTTCCTGAATAGCTGGCGCTCCACCCTCATCACCGCGCTCAGCCTGCCCACGTCGGTGCTGGCGGCCTTCATCGCTGTCTGGCTGATGGGCTTCTCGCTCAACTTCATGAGCCTGCTCGGCCTCTCGCTCGCCATCGGCGTGCTGATCGACGACGCCATCGTCGTGCGGGAGAACATCGTGCGGCATATGGAGCGCGGCAGTGACCGCGTCACCGCCGCCCGCGAGGGCACGGCTGAGATCGGCCTGGCGGTGGCCGCCACGACCTTTGCCATCGTGGCCGTGTTCGTGCCCGTGGCCTTCATGGGCAATGGGCCGGGCCAGTGGTTCAAGCCCTTCGCCCTCACCGTCGTCGCCTCGGTCGTCGTGTCCCTGCTGATCAGCTTCACGCTCGACCCGATGCTGTCGGCCTACTGGGGCGACCCCCCGGGCTACCACCACGCCGAGAAGCGAGGCATCAGCAAGGTGCTGGCGCGCTTCAACGCGTGGTTCGACGGCGTCGCCAACAGCTATGGCCACGTCATCGCCTGGGCGCTGCACCATCGGCGCTGGATGACGGCCTTTGCGGTGGCCAGCTTCTTCGCCGCCATCGGCCTGCAGATCGTGGCCGGGGGCTCCAGCTTCCTGCCGCAGGCGGACGCCGGCTTCCTGGCCGTCGAGGTGCGCGCTCCGGCGTCCAGCAGCCTCGACTACGCCAAGCTCAAGCTCGACGCCGCTGCTGCGCTGGCCTCCACCATGCCCGAGACCAAGGCCACGTCGGCCTACCCCAATGCCAGCGGCGGCCGGGTCTATGTGGACATTGGCGACAGCACGTCCCGCAAGCGCTCCGCGGCCGAGGTGGCCAAGGACCTGCGCGAGCGCTTGGGCCGCCTGGTCGGCGCCGAGTACGTCGTGCTCGACGATCTCAACAACGGTGCCCAGAAGCCCATCCAGATCCGCTTCTATGGCACCGACACGCGCAAGCTCCAGGAGCTGACGCAGGCCTTCGTCAAGACCATGCAGGGCATCAAGGGCGCGGTGGATGTGGGCTATTCCGAGCAGGACCCGCAGAACGAGCTGCAGATCGAAATGGACCGCGGCCTCGCGAACCAGCTCGGCATCTCGGTCAACGATGCCGCCCAGGCGCTGCGCGTGGCCTTTGCCGGCGTGGAAGTGGGCGACTGGGTGGACCCCACCGGCGAAGCGCGTGACGTGGCCGTGCGCCTGCACCCGGCTGACCGGGTGGACGCCGCCAACATCGAGCGCCTGCCGATTGCCGTTTCGGGCACCAACCGCATGGTGCCGCTGGATCAGATCGCCACCGTCACCATGGGCAAGGGCCCGGGCCAGATCCAGCACGCAGACGGCAAGCGCACCATCACGGTCAGCGCCAATGCCCAAGGCCGCTCGCCCGGCGAGATCACGGCCGAGGCCCAGAAGCTGGCCAAGTCCATCGACTTCCCGCCCGGCTTCGGCATCGAGCTGGCCGGCTCCGCGCGGGATCAGCAGATCGTCTTCACGGCCATGATCACGGCGCTGCTCAGCGGCATCGCCCTGATGTACTTCGTGCTGGTCATCCAGTTCAACAGCTTCAGTGCACCGCTGGCCGTGATGCTCTCGCTGCCCCTCAGCCTCTTCGGCGTGGTGGTGGCGCTGATCCTCACGCGCGGCACGCTCAACCTGATGAGCCTGATCGGCGTGATCATGCTGATGGGTCTGGTGGCCAAGAACGCCATCTTGCTTCTCGACGCCACGCGTCAGGAAGAGGCCGCCGGCATCGACCGCGAAGAGGCCCTGATGCACGCCGGCCGCAAGCGCTTCCGTCCCATCCTGATGACGACGTTTGCGCTGATCGCCGGCATGATGCCCGTCGCCATTGGCGTGGGGGAGGGCGGCGAGTTCTACCGCCCCATGGCCGTGGCCATCATCGGCGGCACCATCACCTCGACGCTGCTGACGCTGCTGGTCGTCCCGACCTTCTACGACAGCATCGAGATCGCGCGTGACCGGGCGATTGCCAAGTTCCGCCGCCGCGTGCCGCGCTTCACGGCCTTCGGGGCCTTCGTGATGACCTTGCTCGAAGCGGTGCTGACCCTCGTGCTGGTGCGCTTCGTGTGGCGCAGCTTGGTCTGGGCGGTGCGCCTGGCGACTGGCCGTCGCCCGCCTACAGCACCCGCCCTGGGTTGAGGAGATTGAGCGGGTCCAGCGCCCGCTTGATCGTGTGCATCAGCGCCAGGGCCGTTGGGTCCTTGCGCCTTGCCAGTTCCTCGCGCTTGAGCCGGCCAATGCCGTGCTCGGCCGAGATCGAGCCGCCGGCCAGCTGCACGGCGTCGTAGACGATCTCGTTGATCGCCGCCTCGTGTGTGGCCAGGAAGGCCACAGCATCCACCCCTGCCGGCGCCTGCACGTTGTAGTGCAGGTTGCCGTCCCCCAGATGCCCGAAGTCGATCAGCCGCGCGCCTGGTGCGTGACGTAGCACGAGCGCATCCACGCGCGTGACGAAATCCGGGATGCTGGAAACCGGCAGTGCAATGTCGTGCTTGATGTTGAGCCCGGCTTGCGCCTGGGCCAGCGGGATGGACTCGCGCAGCTGCCACATGCCGCGCGCCTGTTGAACGTTCTGCGCCACGGCGGCGTCGTCGGCCAGGTCCTGCATCAGGGCTTCTTCGAGCATGGCCTCCAGGCTGGTCTGCGCCGCCGTGGTGCCCACGCTGCTGGACAGCTCGATCAGCACCGTCCAAGACGGTGTGCCCAGCGGGCGGGGGACCAGCGGCAGTTGCTCGCCCACCAGGGCCATGGACTCGGCATTCATCACTTCAAAGCCTGTCAGCCCATCGTGCAGCCGCTGCCGTGCCAAACGCAGCAGCGCGAGGCAAGCGGTCAATGACGGACAGGCCACCAGGGCCGTGCTGCGCGCTGCTGGCGCGGGGTAGAGCTTGATCGTCGCGGCCGTGATGATGCCCAGCGTGCCCTCGCTGCCGATGAAGAGGTCACGCAGGTCGTAGCCCGTGTTGTCCTTGCGCAGGCCCGAGAGGCCGTGCCAGATCTCGCCCTGCGGCGTCACCACCTCCAGCCCGAGGCACAGCTCGCGCGCATTGCCGTAGCGCAGCACCTGGGTGCCGCCGGCGTTGGTGGCCAGGTTGCCGCCGAGCGTGCAGCTGCCCTCGGCCGCCAGGCTCAGCGGCAGCAGCAAGCCGCTTTGGGCGGCTGCGGCTTGCAGGTCGGCCAGCACGCAGCCGGCTTCGGCGGTGAGACTGAGGTTGTCGGCATCGACGCGGCGCAGCTCACGCAGTCGCTGCAGGCTCAGTACGAGCTGGGTGCCGGTGTCGTCGGGCGTCGAGCCGCCCACCAGGCCGGTATTGCCGCCTTGCGGCACGATGGGCACACGCCATTCGGTGCAGAGCTGGACTGTGCGCGCCACTTCCTCGGTCGTGGCCGGCCGGGCCACGGCGATGGCGCGGCCCGGGTAGCGTTTGCGCCAGTCGGTCTCGTAGCTGGAGAGCCCATCCGCCGGCAGGGCGCCCTTGGGGCCCAGCAGCGCGCGCAGGGCTTGATGGAAGGGCGTCGGCATGGCTCAGGCCGTCTTGGCCGCCCTCAGGCGCTGGCGCACCTGCATCGAGCAGCCGACAAAAATCAACACGCTGAGCCCCGCCTCGCCCACGGCCAGCCAGCGGCCGATGCCGGGCTCGGCACCCATGCGGACCAGTCCTTCTGCGGCATAGAGCCATACAAAGAGACTCACCCAGCGGTAGGTGTAGAGCCGGTAACGCCACAGGCCGGCCAGCGGCAAGAGCAAGGGCAGGGCTTTGACCGCGAGCGTCCCGCGCCCGGTGGGCGCCAGCCAGGTCTCCCAGGCCAGGCACAGGACGAACAGCGCCAAAGTGCCGCCCAGCGCCAAGCTGCGCGAGAGGCGCTCCGCAGCGCTGGCCTGGGTGCGTGGGCTGGAGGCAGGCAACATGACTGGCATCATAGAAGCCATGCCTGAAGCCCTTTCCGATGCCGCCGAGCGGCCGCTGTCGCGCAATCCGGTCGTCTTTGCACGCAACTTCCTGGCCGATCTGCTGGCCTGGCCGTGGATGCAGACCCTGGCCACCTTCCGCCAGCGTTTCCGCGAGGAGCGCCTGGGCCTCACGGCCGGCAGCCTGACCTTCACGACCCTGATCTCCCTGGTGCCTTTGCTGACGGTAGCGCTGGCGCTCTTCACCGCCTTCCCGATGTTCAGCAAGTTCCAGGGCGCGCTGCAGGAGTACTTCCTCAAGAGCCTGATCCCCGACAACATCGCCAAGCCCGTGTTGGCCTCGCTGACGCAGTTTGCGACCAAGGCCAATCGCTTGGGCGCTGTGGGCCTGATCCTGCTGGTCGTCTCGGCCTTGGCGCTGATGCTGACCATCGACCGCACGCTCAACAGCATCTGGCGCGTCACACGGCCCCGGCCCATCGCGCAGCGCGTGCTCGTGTACTGGGCCGCCCTGACGCTTGGGCCCTTGGTGCTCGGGGCCAGCCTCACGGGGACCAGCTATGCCATCAGCGCCAGCCAGGGCTATCTCGATCGATTGCCCAGCGGCCTCTCGACCTTGCTGGACGGTGCCGAGGTGCTGCTGCTGGCCGGCGCCATCGCGGGCCTCTTCCACTACGTGCCCAACACCCACGTGCGCTGGCGCCATGCCTTCATCGGCGGCGCCTTTGTCGGCCTTGGGTTTGCCATCGCCAAGGCCTTGCTGGCCTGGTATGTGAAGAAGGTGCCGACGCTCTCCACCGTTTATGGCGCCTTTGCCACCGTGCCCATCCCTCTCTCTGTCGCTTCAATGCTGGTTCGCAGGTCAATGACTTGCTTTGCAAAATC
>CALMQC010000007.1 GCA_937871895.1 uncultured Roseateles sp.
CCATCCGCGAGGGCGGCCGCACCGTGGGCTCCGGCGTCGTGGCAACCATCATTGCCTAAGTTTTTCAGGCCGTAGGGGCATAGCTCAATTGGCAGAGCGTCGGTCTCCAAAACCGAAGGTTGGGGGTTCGAGACCCTCTGCCCCTGCCAACCAAGTCTGATCATCCTGATCACCTCGGTTGGCGGCGGTCCCAGGCAACGGCCCGCGAGAGAAATCTCGGCGGGCCTTGCTGCTGATAGAACCAGTCTAGTTTTTGGATCGTTGTGCGGCCCGCGCCGCCTGTGAATCGAGTTCGTGATGGCCAATCCCACTTCCGTCGAAACCGTGACCACCAGCGCCGACAAGGCCAAGCTGGCGGTGGCGGTGCTGCTGCTGATTGGCGGCCTGGCGGCCTACTACCTGCTGGCCAAGCAGGGCGCCTACGCTCAATGGGGCGCGCTGATCGTGTTGGTGCTTGCTGCGGTGGGGGCTTTCTTCACGGCGGAGCAAGGCAAGGCGCTGATCGCTTACGGCCGCGAATCGATCCGTGAGACCAAGAAGGTGGTGTGGCCGACCCGCAAGGAAGCCACGCAGATGACCGGCTATGTCTTTGCCTTCGTGGTCGTGATGGCTCTGTTCCTGTGGATGACGGACAAGACCCTGGAGTGGGTCCTGTACGACGTGGTCCTGGGCTGGAAGCGCTGAACAAGGAATCTCGAATGTCTGAAGAACAAGTCGCCGCTGCCGCTGCCACGGGTCTGCCCAAGCGCTGGTATGTGGTCCATGCCTACTCGGGCATGGAGAAGGCAGTCGAGCGCAATCTGCGCGAGCGCATCGACCGCGCCGGGATGCAGGACAAATTCGGCCGCATCCTGGTGCCGACCGAAGAGGTCGTGGAGCTCAAGAACGGCAAGAAGGCCGTGACCGAGCGCCGCTTCTTCCCGGGCTATGTGCTGGTTGAGATGCTCATGGACGACGACTCCTGGCATCTGGTCAAGCACACCTCCAAGGTCACCGGCTTTGTCGGTGGCGCCAAGAACCGCCCGGCGCCGATCTCGGAAGCCGAGGTCATGAAGATCGTCAACCAGATGCAGGAAGGGGTCGAAAAGCCCCGGCCCAAGGTCGAGTGGACGGTGGGTGAAGTGGTGCGCGTCAAGGAAGGCCCGTTCACTGACTTCAACGGCGCCGTCGAGGAAGTCAACTACGACAAGTCCAAGGTCCGCGTGTCGGTCACTATCTTCGGGCGCGCAACGCCGGTGGAGCTCGACTTCTCTCAAGTTGAGAAAGTCTGATCTGATTTGAGGTTTGGCAGGCGCCTTGAGCCTGCTCGTGTTCGGTCCGCAACGTCAGGCGGCAGTCGAGGAGCAAAGGTCAAGTGGCCCAAGGCCACCGCAACCGATGCGTTAGCACTCAGAGTGGTGAAGGCGAGGCCGCCCGAATCGCTCGATTGGAGAAAACATGGCCAAGAAAATTGTCGGCTTCATCAAGCTGCAAATTCCGGCTGGCAAGGCAAATCCTTCGCCGCCGGTGGGTCCTGCGCTGGGTCAGCGCGGCCTGAACATCATGGAGTTCTGCAAGGCGTTCAACGCCCAGACCTCGGGCGCCGGCTTTGAGCCGGGCATGAAGCTGCCGGTGGTCATCACCGCCTTCGCCGACAAGAGCTTCACCTTCGTCATCAAGTCGCCCCCGGCGACCGTGCTGCTGAAGAAGGCCGCCAAGATCGAGAAGGGTTCGCAGCGTCCTCACCTGGACAAGGTCGGCAAGCTGACCCGTGCCCAGCTCGAAGAGATCGCCAAGATCAAGACCAAGGACCTGACGGCCGCCAACCTGGACGCCGCAGTCAAGACCATCGCCGGCTCGGCCCGCTCGATGGGCATCATTGTGGAAGGGGTCTGAACATGGCCAAGCTCACCAAGAAGCAAAAGGCTTTGCAGGGCAAGGTCGAGTCGACCAAGCTCTACGGCCTCGGCGAAGCCCTCGACCTCGTCAAGAGCCTGGCCACCGCCAAGTTCGATGAGTCCATCGACGTGGCCGTGCAACTCGGCATCGATGCCAAGAAGTCGGACCAAGTCGTTCGTGGCGCTGTCGTGATGCCCAACGGCACCGGCAAGACCAAGCGCGTCGCCGTCTTCGCCCAAGGCGCCAAGGCTGAAGAAGCCAAGGCCGCTGGCGCTGACGTCGTCGGCATGGAAGACCTGGCTGAGCGCGTCAAGGCGGGCGACATGCCCTTCGACGTGGTCATCGCCTCGCCGGACACGATGCGCATCGTCGGTACCCTGGGTCAGATCCTCGGCCCGCGCGGCCTGATGCCGAACCCCAAGGTCGGCACCGTGACCCCGGACGTCGCTGGCGCCGTCAAGAACGCCAAGGCTGGCCAGGTCCAGTTCCGCGTTGACAAGGCCGGCATCATCCACGGCACCATCGGCCGTCGCTCGTTCGACACCGACAAGCTGGAAGGCAACCTGCGCGCGCTGATCGAGGCCCTGAACAAGGCCAAGCCGGCGTCCAGCAAGGGCGTCTACCTGCGCAAGGTCGCCATCTCGTCCACGATGGGCGTGGGCGCCCGCGTCGATATCGCATCGATCAACGCACAGCAAGCTGCTGCGTGATGGATGCTCAGACCCTCTGGGTCTGAACACTGAATCTGCTTGAGGAGAGTCTGTCCTCAGGCAATAAAGATTGGTGGGGCGCTGACTGGTTCGCCGGTCGGCGCGTCATCCAAGACCGCTGGTGGAGACCCCTTAAATCCGGGCGAAATCCTGGAACCAGCGTAGATGGCGGTCCCGCTGAATGGTTGCTCGTCCCGAACTCGCTTCGGGATGGTTTCCAGACAGATGGTCGCTGAATCCCTGGCGCTCTGGAGGGTCGCAAGACTCGAAGGAGCAAATGTGAGGAGTAGACCTTGAGTCTCAATCGCAACGAGAAAGCAGCCGTCGTGACCGACGTGGCAGCGCAAGCCGCCAAGTCGCAAACGCTCGCGCTGGCCGAGTACCGTGGCCTCACCGTGGAAGCCTTGAACAAGCTGCGCGTCGATGCGCGGTCCAAGGGTGTGTACCTTCACGTGCTGAAGAACACCCTGGCCCGTCGCGCCGTCGCCGGCACCCCGTTCGAGGCAGCCTCGGAGAGCATGGTCGGTCCGCTGATCTACGGCTTTTCGGAAGACGCTGTCGCTGCGGCCAAAGTCATCGCTGACTTTGCCAAGACCAACGACAAGCTCGTCATCAAGGGCGGTGCTTACGGCGGCAAGGCTCTGGACGTGAACGGCGTGAAGGCGCTGGCCTCGGTCCCGAGCAAGGAAGTCCTGCTGTCGCAAATCGCTGGCTTGCTCAAGTCGCCGGTGCAGCGTACTGCTGCCGTGCTGGCCGCCTTGGCACAACAGCGCGGCGGTGGCGCCGACGCCCCGGCCGCTTGAACGACGAACCCTGCGTAAAGCAAAACCATCTGTATATAGGAAATCATCATGGCATTCGATAAAGACGCATTCCTGACCGCCCTGGACAGCATGACCGTTCTGGAACTGAACGATCTGGTCAAGGCAATTGAAGAGAAGTTTGGCGTGTCCGCTGCTTCCATGGCTGCTCCCGCTGCTGGCGGCGCTGCCGGCGGCGCTGCTGCTGCCGCTGAAGAGAAGACCGAGTTCAACGTCGTGCTGGTCGAAGCCGGCGCGAACAAGGTTGGCGTGATCAAGGCCGTGCGCGAAATCACCGGTCTGGGCCTCAAGGAAGCCAAGGACCTGGTCGACGGCGCTCCGAAGAACGTCAAGGAAGGCATTGCCAAGGCCGACGCCGAAGCTGCTGTCAAGAAGCTGGTCGAAGCCGGCGCCAAGGCCGAGCTCAAGTAATTCGGATCGGCGCTCGGCTACTGCGCGGGCCGATCTCGGGCTTTCGGTGCTCGCCGTACGAAGGTACGGCTCCGCGCCTCAAACCCGACCTCGACCCGCTCGCTACGCCGCTCGCCGACCGAATCTCGGACCCTGTTCGAGATTCATGGAAGGGGTTGCCTCACGGCTTCCCCTTTTTTGTCGTTCCGGGATTTCCCGGCCCGAGAACAGGTGAAAGAACCCCTTGCGTTATCATGCGCGGTTCTTTCACGTGTTCTCTGATCCGACTGCAGAGAGCCAGTTTGGTCGGACTTCAGGGCAAGCCTGAAGTTGTCCGCCAGCGGTTGGTAGTGGCCAACCACCAAGCTTCGCGCGCGCCCGTTCTGGGTGTGTGACAGAGCCAGTCGCCGACGCAGCCCATCCCACGGCCAGGGAGGGGCTCGACACGGAGTGTTTATGGCGCAAGCAACCCCCTACAGCTATACCGAGCGCAAGCGGATTCGCAAGAGCTTCGGCAAGCGCGAGAGCGTTCTCAACGTTCCCTACCTCCTCACCATGCAGAAGGACAGCTATGTCGCCTTCCTGCAGAAGGACGTAGCCCCCGCCAAGCGCAAGCCTGAAGGCTTGCAGGCGGCCTTCCTGTCCGCGTTCCCGATCGTGTCGCACAACGGGTTCGTGGAGATGAAGTTCCTTGAGTTCAACATCGCCAAGCCGCCTTTTGACACCCGTGAGTGCCAACAGCGGGGGTTGACCTACGCAGCCGCCGTGCGCGCCAAGCTGCAGATGATCATCTATGACCGTGAGTCGGCCCAGGCCAAGACGGTCAAGGAGATCAAGGAGCAAGAGGTCTACATGGGCGAAGTGCCCCTGATGACCGACTACGGC
>CALMQC010000008.1 GCA_937871895.1 uncultured Roseateles sp.
CTGGCTCCTCCTGATCTGCATGTGCACGCTGCTAGGCGCCCGCCCTGCCTCGGCAGTGCAAACAGTGGCGGCTTCGTACGAGTCGGAGCCCGGCGTGCGCATCGCGGCAACGCTGGAGCTACCGGCAGCCACGCCTGGCAAGCGCTGGCCCGCCGTGGTGTTGGCGGTGGGTGCGGGCAAGTGGGGGCGCGGCTGGTATGTGGCGCTGCGCAGCCGCCTGCATGCGGCGGGCGTGGCGACGCTGAGCTATGACAAGCGCGGCTTTGGCGAGTCCACCGGCGCTTTTGACGAATCGCTGCCCTTGGTCTCGCGCGACATCGCGGCGGGCGTGAACTTCCTGCGGTCGCGGGCCGACATCGATGGCCAGCGCATTGCGTTGCTCGGCCACAGCCAAGGCGCGGCCGGCCTACCGCTGGCGGCCGCCACAGTAGGCGGCATCGCCGGGATCGTGATGCTGCAGGCCCCCATCGGGGCACGGGGCGAGGTCTTTGGCGACGGCATGCAGAAGTCGCTGACGCAGTCAGGCATGCCGGCAGACACGGCGCGCCCCATCGTCGCGGCCACGCTGGCCTGGCTGGAAGCCCGCACCCAGCGCCTGCCCGCGCCCGAGATCGACCGCCTGCGCGAGGCCGCCATCACCGCGTTTGTGGCGGCCGGCATGCCACCGGAGGGCGCCAGGGGCACTGTCCAAAGCCTGGACAACACGATGGTGCTGTCGATGTACGACGCGCCGCTGGCGCAAGACTTGATCCGCTCGGGCAGCCCGGTGCTGGCGGTGTACGGCGGCACGGACACGGTGGTCTCGGCCGAGGTCTGCGCGCCCATGGCCACCCGGGCGCTGAACCAACACCCGAATGCCCTCGTCCTGGTGGTGCCGGGTATGAACCACGGGATGCAGCGCCTGGACCCGGTGCCCGCCCCAAAAGCTGGTGAGCGCCTGGAGGACACGATGCCGCCACGGATGGTGGAGGCGGTGGCGCACTGGCTGAGCGAGCGGCTGCGCTGAGCCGGGCATAGACTGCGGCGCCCCCACGGCGTTGCCTGGCGCTACGCCATTCCTTTAGCACTGGATGTCGCATGCCTACGCCTTTCGTCGCCCGCCCCAGCCTGGCTGGATATGCCCTCACCTTGCTTGCCCTTGCAGCGCTCTCGGCCTGCAACTCGGCCGGCAGCCTGAATGCCGAACCCGCCGCTATGGTTTCAACGCCCTCGCTCGGCACGGTCGAGCACAGCGGCGCCGCCTGCCCGGACCCGGCGCTGCCGGCGCTCGCGGCCCTGCCCGCCGCCACCGCCCTGCCCGACCCCTTTGTGATGGCCAATGGCTCACGCCTCACGCGCAAGGCCGACTGGGCGTGCCGTCGGCACGAGGTCAGCAAGCAGCTGCAGGCCTATGAGCTGGGCGAGAAGCCGGTGCCAGTGGCGGGTGCCGTGTCCGCGAAGCTGGACGGCAAGACGCTCACGGTCACGGTGAACAGCGGCGGGCGCAGCATCAGCTTCAACGCCAACGTGCAACTGCCCACCACGGGCACAGCACCCTACCCGGCCGTGATCGGCATCGGCCGCTCCTTCCTGAACAACGCGGAACTGCTGGCGCGGGGCGTGGCGATCATCGACTTCCCGAACAACGACATCGCAGACCAGCAGAACGGCAGCTCGCGCAACAAGGGCAAGTTCTTTGAGCTGCACCCGCAGGCGCAGGGCACGGGCGCGCTGGTGGCCTGGGCCTGGGGGGTGAGCCGGCTGGTGGACGCGCTGGAACAAGGCGCGGCACCGAGCATCGACGCCAAGCACTTGGCGGTGACGGGCTGCTCGCGCAACGGCAAGGGCGCATTGATGGCGGGCGCGCTGGACGAGCGCATTGCGCTGACCATCCCACAGGAAAGCGGCTCGGGCGGCTCGGCCTCGTGGCGGGTGTCGGATGCGCAGAAGGCGGCCGGCCAGAACGTGCAGACCCTGCGCCAGATCGTGACGGAGAACGTGTGGTTCCGGTCCAGCTTTGGCGAGTTCAGCGAGGCCGCGACGCGGCTGCCCTTTGACCACCATCAGGTGATGGCCCTCGTTGCGCCACGCGGCCTGCTGGTGATCGAGAACACGGCCATGGAATGGCTGGGCAACCAGAGCGGCTATGTGACGGCGCTGGCCGCGCGCGAGGCCTGGGTGGCGCTGGGCGTGGCGGACCGGATGGGGGTCTCGCAGTTCAGCCACCCGGACCACTGCCGCCTGCCGGCCTCGCAAGCGCCGGAGGTGCTGGCCTTTGTGGATCGCTTCCTGAAGGGCGAGACCAGCGCCAAGACCGATATCCTGCGCACCGACGGCAGCTTCGCCATCGACCGCGCACGCTGGATGCCCTGGGGCACGCCAGCACTGAAGTAAGACCACGGCGCCGCAACCTGATGTTGCGGCCCACACCAAGGGAGTTTTGATGCAACGACGCCAGATCGTCCAGGGTTCACTCGCGCTCGCCCTCACGGGCTGCGGCGGCGGTGGGGGCAGCAGCCCCGCGCCATCGCCCTCCCCCGCACCTGCGCCCGCACCAACACCAGCCCCGGCCCCGGCAACACCCACCGTCATCCCCGCGCTGAAGGACTTGGCCGATTTCCCCATCGGCATGGAAGTGGCGGCCGCCGATGAAGAGCGCAGCATCTTCAAACTGAGCGCGCAGCTGCCCACGATCAACAAGCACTTCAACAGCCTGGTGGCGGGCGTCATCATGAAGATGAGCTACCTGCACCCCGAGGAGAAGCGCTTCTTCTACACCGACGCCGACGCGCTGACCGCCTATGCGCGCGACCACGGCATGCACATGCATGGCCACACCTTGATCTGGCACTGGGACACGCAAGTGCCCGCCTGGATGGTGAACTACACCGGCGACTGGAAGGCCATGATGGACGACCACGTCACCCAGATCTGCCAGCACTTTGCGGGCAGCGTGCAAAGCTGGGACGTGGTGAACGAGGCCTTGGACGAAAGCACGTCGCACGGATGGCGAGAAACGATCTTCTACAAGAAGCTCGGCAAGGCCTATGTCGAGAACGCCTTCCGCGCCGCGCGCGCGGCCGACCCCAAGGCCGAGCTGTACTACAACGAATACAACATGGAGGCGTCGGACGCCAAGCTGAAGTTCATGCTGGCCATGATCGACGACTTCCAGGCGCGGGGCGTGCCGCTGGACGGCATCGGTTTCCAGATGCACACCAACATCACGACCGAGTACCCGCCCATCGAGCAGATCCAGGCCGCCTTCAAGGCGGTGGCGATGCGTGGGCTCAAGGTGCGCATCTCGGAGCTGGACATGTACACCAACCTGTACGGCACCGACAAGACGCTGACCGACGCCGTCGCCGAGGCGCAGAAGCTGCGCTACAAGGCCATCGTCAAGGCCTACCTCGCGGCGGTGCCACCTGCGCAGCGAACCGGCATCACCTTCTGGGGCCTGGTGGACGGCGAGTCGTGGATGAACCACATCGGCAACCCCTTCAGCAACTGGCCGCTGCTGTTCAACGACGACTACACACCAAAGCCCGCGTTCTGGGGCGTGGTGGAAGCGCTGCAGGGCAAGTAGCGTTCAAGACCGCCGCCGTGGCGGCATGCTTCAAGCGTGCGACTTCAGTTCATGCGACTTGGCAAGCACGGCGGCGAGCCGGTCGAGGTTCTGCTCGTTGGCAGGCTCGCACATGGGCTTGAGCGCGGCGGCGGTATCGCTGTCATCAAACTGCTGGGACCAGGTCACCAGCGTGCCCTTGGGGAGGGCCTCCAGATTCACGGTGAGCGTGAAGCGCGGCACCGACTCGTGGCGGATGACCAGCTCCTCGGCCGGGCGCAGGCGCAGGAAGCGGCTGGCGTTGGGATAGACCTGGCCCGTGGGCGCTTCCATGTCGAAGCGCCACTCGCCGCCCTCGCGGAAGTCGCACACGTGGAAGTGATTGCGAAAGCCGTCGGGGCCCCACCAATGCGCCAGGCATTCAGCATCGGCAAAGGCGGCGTAGACGGCCTGCGGCGCCTGGGAATAGACGCGCCGATGCACCAGGGGTTGGGGACGGGACAGCATGCCTGAAGGGCCCTTTGAATCCAGCAATTACGTCGAAGCGATGGTAGGGCGCGGCGGGTGCCCGAGTGGTTGCCGCCGGGGCTTGCAACGCGCCGGCGAATGAAATCCTGCACGCCCGCCGGGAGCAGCCGCCGGGCGGGCAACAAACCCGACTGCCAACCGCAACGGCGCGTGAACTTCCTCACGCTGGCGTGCCCCCAGCCCTTGGCTAGACGCCCCAGTCGGCACAAGTCGACGCACCAAGATTGCACCGCGTGGGATATTGAAGTTTCAGAGTGGTTACATCCCTTGTCCGTACTGAGGAGACCGAAATGAATGCTCGCTTTTTGCCCGCGTCCTGGCCTTGTTGCTGACCGCCTTCATGGTGGCGTCGAGTTGGGCCAGTGGCGCCAGCCGCGCTGAAGCTCGGCTCAAGTCAACGCGGCGATCAACCATGCCAAAAAGGTGGGCGTGGAGCAGGCCACCAAGGACTTCAATACCGGCCCCGACTGGAAGGTCAAGGGCATGAACGTGATCCTGAACGACATGAAAGGCCTGGTGCTGGCCTCGTCGCTGAACGAGCGTTTGATCGGCAAGAACACGCTCGAAATCAAGGACCCGAACGGCAAGGAGTTCGTCAAGGAAATGGTGGCCACCGCGACCAAGGGCGAAGGCTGGGTGGACTACCAGTTCATCAACCCCGAGACCAAGAAGCTGGAAGAACGCTCGATGTTCGTCAAGCGATTGCCCGGGTCCGACCTGTTCGTTGGCGTGGCCATCACGAAGTAAGACTGATGTGGCGACGCCGAGGGCCGTGACTGGCCCTCGGCGCACCAACAGCTTGCGCACGAGGTAGATTTTCATGCTCCTTCAATACCGGATTGGCACACGCTTGGGCATCGGCTTTGGTGCCGTGCTGGCAGCGGCCGTGGCGGCGTTTGCGGCTGCCACTTTCATCGGTCTGCAAGGCCAGGCAGCCACGCATGACAGCGCCGAAGAGTCAGCTCAGCGGATCAATCTGGTATCGGCGATGCGCGAGGCCGAACTGGTGATGGTGTCCTCCATCCGCAGCGCCGGCTTGCAAACGGATGGCGCTGCGATCAACGCCGATGTGGCGGCGTATCGCGCCGCCGGCAAGGCCATCCAAAGCAGCGAAAACGAATTCAGTGCTCTGCCACTGTCAGACGCTGAGCGTGCCACGCTGGCCAACATCACACAGCTGCGCAAAGATGCGGCGCCGCTGGTGGAAGACGCCATCAAGTTCACGATGGCCATGGCTGGAGATCAGGCCGCCAAGCTGCTGAACGAACAGTTCAGCGCGGTGGAAAAGCGCTGGGCAGCGGAGCTCAGCAAGCTTGCTGACTTGCAGCGCGAACGCGCCGCCCACGCGCGTGAAGCGATTGCCCGTGCCAACCGCCAGCGCCTGCTGGCTCTGGGCGCCTTGCTGTTGCTCGTGCGGCCGCCATGACGCGTTCGGTCACCCGCCCACTGCGCAAGGCGGTGGAAGTGGCGCAGTCCGTGGCCGAGGGCGACCTGGACATCCACATTACCGCGAAGGGCGACGACGAGGCGGCCGAACTGCTGCGCGCCCTGCAGAGCATGACAGGGCAGTTGGCGTCGATGGTGGCGTCGGTGCGCGAGTCGGCACTGTCCATTGACGTGGCCTCGCAGGAAATCAGCCAGGGCAATATGGACCTGTCGAACCGCACCGAGGCGCAAGCGGCGTCGGTGCAGTCCACCTCGTCCACCCTGCAGAACCTGACCAGCATGGTCAGCGAGACGGCGAGCAATGCGCACACCGCGCACAAGCTCACTGACGAGACCGCCGACGTGGCGCGCGGCGGCAGCACGGCGATGAGCAGCGTGCTGCAGACCATGTCGCGCATCAGCGAGTCCTCGCGCCGCATCTCCGAGATCATCGGCGTGATCGATGGCATCGCCTTCCAGACCAACATCCTGGCGCTGAACGCTGCGGTCGAGGCCGCGCGGGCCGGCGAGCAAGGCCGTGGCTTTGCCGTGGTGGCCTCCGAGGTGCGCGCTTTGGCGCAGCGCGTGACCACGGCGGCGGCTGAGGTGCGCACGCTGATCGCGGAGTCCGCCGAACGGGTGGACGACGGCCTGCGTCAGGCCGACGGCATGAACAGCACCATGGGCAAGCTGCTGGACAGCGTGGACCGCGTGCGCGTGCTGGTGGCCGAGATCACCAGCGCCGCTTCGCTGCAGCGCGAGGGCATCGTCAAGGTCAATGAATCGGTGCGCACCATCGACACCACCACCTCGCAAAACGCTGCGCTGGTGGAAGAAGTGGCCGCCGCCGCCCAAAGCCTGAGCGGCCAGACCACACGCCTGCGCGACCTGGTGCAGCGCTTCCGCACGGCGGGCTGAGCGCGGGCCGCATCGCGCGGCGCGCCATGCATGGCATCGCTGCCGTCTGCTCAGCAGACGCCGAGCCGCGCTTTCAGCCGCACTGCCCCACGTAACCGCAGGCGGTGCAGAAGTCGCAGCCGTCCTTGTGGATCATGGTGGCGTTGCCACATTCTGGGCAGGGCTTGCCGGCTTGCACCTGCAGCGCGCCGCCCTCGGGCACGAGCTTGGGCGCCGCCGGTGACTGCAGCAGCCCCATGTCGGCCAGCGGCATGCCCGCTTCATCGAGGATGCCGAGCATGGCGTAACGGTGGATGATGAGCCGCGCCACATAGGCCACGGTGGACGGCCAGACTTGCTGGCGGCGCTCGCCGCTCAAGCTGGGCACGGGCGCCATGAAGTGGCCGAGCGGCTCACCGACGTTGAGCAGCTTGCGCAGCTTCATGCCGATCCAGGCCGGGTCGAGCACGCGCATGTCGAGGCTGAGCAATCTGGCCATGCCGTCCAGGGCCTTGGGGTAGTTGCCCGAGAAGCCCATCGCGCAGGGCCGGGTGACGCTGCCGCCCGAACCTTCCAATCCGGGGGTGGGCAGCACGACTTCCTTGAGCGTCAAGGTGAACTGCTCATTGGTGGCGGGGTTGTCCACGTCCACGGCCCAGGCCAGGGTGCCGGAGATGCCGGTGCGCGGCTCGGCGCGGCTGAACATGGCGTCCACCACCGGTGTGGGGCCGCCCTCCTGCAGCGCGCCAAGCTGCTCGCAACGCCAGCGGATGACGGCGGCCGTGGCGGCCACAACGCCGGGGAAGAGGCGCGTGTCACCGCTGGGCGGCATGGGCATCTCGAAAGCGCGCTCCTCCTGCACGGTGGCGAGAGCGTCGAGCTTGAGGCGCAGCCAGGCAGCGTCGTTGGTGCGCAGGTCCATGGAAAGGGTCTTGGCCAGTGCCGCCAGGCCACGCGGCTGCTCGGCGCCGTTGATCCAGACCTCGAAGGGCAGGTTGCGACCAAAGAGGCCGGCTTCGGGGCCGTCGAGGGGCAACTCGCCCACGAAGAGCGCAAAGTCGCCATGGGGGTGGCGGATCATGTAGCTCCAGGCCGGGTTGCCGCCGGGCATGTCCGGCCGGCTGGGCCAGCGCAGCGAGGCCACGACGGTCTGCGGCAGGCGCTCAACTTTCAGGCGTTGGTTGGCCCCGTCAAGCAGCGGACGCAAGGGCTCCGGCTGCTTGACTTCCGGCGTGACCGACAGCACCGATCCGAGCACGCTGTTGGGCCGGTAGGTGGCCAAGCCCTTGAGCTTGGAGCGCCAGGCCTGGGTGTAGAGGTCCTGGAAGTCCTCGTAGGGGTAGTCGGCCGGGACGTTGACGGTCTTGCTGATCGAGGTGTCGATGAAAGGCGCCACCGCCGCGACCATGGCCGCATGATCGGCCGCCGAGAGTTCGAGCGCAGTGACGAAGGCATTGGAGAGCGGCGCATCAAGGCCGAACAGATGCCGGTAGAGCCGCCAGGCGTGGTCCTCGACGGCGTACTCCTTGAAGCCGCCGCCCTCAGCCTGACCGAGCCGCTTCTTGCGCGTGTAGCTCCAGGAGAACGCGGGCTCGATGCCATTGGACGCGTTGTCCGCAAACGCGAGGCTGATGGTGCCGGTGGGGGCGATGGACAGCAGGTGCGAGTTGCGCAGGCCCTGGGCGCGGATCTTGTCCTTGAGCGCCTGCGGCAGGCGCGAGGCAAAGCTGCCACCCGACAGGTACAGATCGGCGTTGAAGAGCGGGAAGCTGCCGCGCTCGCGGGCCAGGTCGCTGGAGGCGCCGTACGCGGCATCGCGCATCACCTCGCTGATGCGGCTGGCCATGGCGCGAGCTTCCGGCGTGTCGTAGCGCAGGTTGAGCATGACGAGCGCATCGCCCAGGCCCGTGAATCCGAGGCCCACACGGCGCTTGTTGGCGGCCTCGCGCGCCTGGGCCGGCAGCGGCCAGGGCGTGACGTCGAGCACGTTGTCCAGCATGCGCGTGGCCACGGCCACGACCTCGGCAAAGCCGGCTTCGTCGAACTGCGGCACCGGGCTGAAGGGCTCGCGCACAAAGCGCGTCAGGTCGATGGAGCCCAGGCAGCAGCAGCCATAGGGCGGCAGCGGCTGCTCGGCGCAGGGGTTGGTGGCCGAGATGGTCTCGCAGTAGTGCAGGTTGTTGTCGGCGTTGATGCGGTCGAGGAAGAGCACGCCAGGCTCGGCGTGGTCGTAGGTGGACCGCATGATCTGGTCCCACAGGCTGCGGGCCTGCACGCGGCGGTAGACCCATTGCCCGTCGCCTCGCTGGAAGGCGCCGGCCTCGATCTGCCCGGGGCTGGGCGTGGCGCGGTGGACGAGGTCGACCGCCGTGTCGTCAACCACCGCCTGCATGAAGGCATCCGTCACGCCGACGGAGATGTTGAAGTTGCGCAGGTCGCCCTCGTCCTTGGCGTGGATGAAGGCCTCGATGTCGGGGTGGTCGATGCGCAGCACGCCCATCTGCGCGCCGCGCCGGCTGCCGGCGCTCTCGACGGTCTCGCAGCTGCGGTCAAACACCCGCATATAGCTGACCGGGCCCGAGGCATGGCTGCGCGTGGCGGCCACCCAGGCGCCGGCGGGCCGGATGCGGGAGAAGTCATAGCCCACGCCGCCACCCCGGCGCATGGTCTCGGCCGCTTCGGTCAGCGCGGTGTAGATGCCGGGCACGCCGTCCTCGGCCGTGGCGATGGAATCGCCCACCGGCTGGACGAAACAGTTGATGAGCGTGGCCGAGAGATCGGTGCCTGCGGCGGACATGATCCGGCCGGCGGGCACGAAGCCGCGTTCCAGCGCCTCCTGAAAGGCGAACGCCCAGCGGCTGCGCTCGGCCGGCTTCTCGGCCTCAGCCAGCGCGCGCGCCACGCGGCGTCGCAACTCGTCGGCAGACCGCTCGCCGTCTTTGGCGTATTTCTCGATCAACACTTCATGGCTGATGTCTTGGAGGGGGAGGTCGGCAACGGTACTCATGGCGGGGCGGCGTGAGGTCTGGGAACGATCAATGGGGCATTGAGTGTGCGCTCGAAACAGCTGTATGTCCATACAGATTCCGACGTTGATCTGGGTCATTGACGAAGCATCGCCAGTAGACCGCTCCCGGCCGAACTGACCGTGTGCTGCCCCTGCCTTGAGCGACATGCCAAGCACTGCGCAGGAAGCCCGAGATTGCGCGATCTCGGCGCATTCACTGGGCCACAATCGCCGCGAATTTCTGGAGCCCCCATGAAGACGCGCCTCATATCTTGGATGGTTTGTGCGGCCCTCGCTGCCTGTAGCGGCCGTAGCGACGAAGAACTCTTGGCTGCAGCCGCCCAGCGCATGCAGGCCAACGACCCGGGCGGCGCGTCGATCGAGCTGAAGAACCTGTTGCAGCGCAACCCTGACAACGCGCAAGCCCGGCAACTTTTGGGCAAGGCGCTGCTGGACGCCGGCGACCTGGCGGGCGCCGAAATCGAATTGCGCCGCGCGCAGGACCTTGGGGCGTCGCCAAGCCAGGTGGCGCCGCTGTTGGCGCAGGCCCTGCTGGAGAGCGGCCAGGGACGCAAGCTGATCAGCGAGTTGGCCGACCGGAGCTTGGCCGAGCCCGAAGCCACGGCCAAGTTGCAAGGCTCACTGGCGTTGGCCTATCTGCAGCAAGGCAATTTGCTGGAAGCCAAGGCGGCCGCCACCAAGGCACAGCAATCTGCGCCGGGGACCGAGGCATCGGTGCTGGTCAATGCACGCGTCCGTGCGGCTGCGGGGTCGCGTGACGAGGCGCTGAACTTGCTGGATGAGCTGCTTGCGCGGCAGGCCAAGAGCGTCAAGGCGCTGCAACTCAAGGCTGAAATCCTCGCCGGCATGGGGCGGAACGAGGAGGTCATCGACCTGCTGCAACGCATCCTGCAACTGGACCCCAATGTCTACGAGGCCCGCAGTCTGCTGCTGCGCGAGGCCCTGGCCAAGAACCGCATCGACGACGCGACCAAATTGGTCGAGTCCATACCCGAAAAGATGGCCAAGCGCCCACAGGGCCGATTCCTGCAAGCGCAACTGGCGCTGGCCAAGGGCGACGCCGCCAAGGCGCGCGAACTGGGCCAGCCTCTGCTCAAGGTGATGCCCAATTACGTGCCGCTGCTGCGCTTGCTGGCGGGAGCCCACCAGCAACTGGGTCAGATCCCGGACGCCGAAAACATGTTGGGGCAGGCCCTCAAGCAGTTGCCGGAAGACCGGAGCCTGCGTCGTCAGTACGCCAATCTGCAGTTGCAGGCGCGCCAGCCGGCCCGCGCACTTGACACGCTCAAGGCGGTGATCGATTCCGGCAAGGTCGATGCCGACACGCTGCTGATCTATGGCCGGGCCCAGATGGCACAAGGCAACTTTGCTGCGGCCGACGGCGCCTTTGCGCAGGCCGCCAAATTGCGACCTGAAGACCCCCGACTGCAGGCGGCATTGGCGCTGTCGACCTTGGTGCGCGACGGCGGCTCCAACAAGGCCAAGGCCGACGCGGCCGTGGCCCAGCTGCGCGAACTGGCCGCCAAGGACGCCGGCAGCGCCTACGACATGCTGCTCGTCAACGCCCAGCTGCGCCGGCGCGATCTGCCCGCCGCGTTGGCCGCCATCGACAAGCTTCAGGCCAAGACGCCCAACAGCCCCGAACCCTTCAACCTGCGCGGCCGCGTGCAACTGGCGCAAAAAGACTTCAAGCAGGCGCGCGCCTCCTTCGAGGCGGCCAGCAAGGCCGACCCCAAATACCTGCCGGCCGTGCTCGGGCTGGCCGCGCTCGATCAGCACGATGGCCGCGTCGAGGACGCCGTCAAGCGCCTGGAAGCCTTTGTGGGCCAGCAGTCGCAATCGGCCATGGCCCGCCTGGCGTTGGCCGAAATGTTGTTCCAGTCCAAAGCCGACGCCGAGCGCATCACCACCGTGCTGACCGAAGGCGTGCGACTGGAGCCCAATGAGCCGGCGCTGCGCGTGGCGCTGATCGACCATCGCCTGATGCTCAACGACACCGCCGGCGCCGCCCAAGCCGCCCAGGAAGCCGCTGCGGCGCTGCCCACCAACCCGGAGCTACTGGAGCGTCTGGCCCGCACCCAGTTGGCGAGCAATGACAAGAGCCAGGCACTCAAGTCCTACTCCAAGCTCACGTCGCTGGCCCCGAACAAGGCCTCGGGCTATCTCGGCCTGGCACAGATCCGCTTCATGGAACAGGACATCCCTGGGGCCGAACGCGAGATCAAGCGCGCGCTGGACGCCGAACCCAACTCCGTCATCGCGCAGCGGCTGTCCATCCAGATTGCCGTCCGTCAGGGCCGCCTCGACCAAGCCCAGGCCCAGATGCGCCAGCGCCAGAAGGACCGCCCCAACGAAGGCTTTGCCTACATCGCTGAGGCCGACATTGAGCTGCGCCGCCAGCATCCCGACCTGGCGATCGGCCTGCTGAAAAAGGCCGTGGCGACGACGGACCCGCAAGACGCCCCGGTACGCCTGTTCTCCATGCTGATCAGCATGAAAAAACGTGACGAGGCCTTGGCGTTCGAGACACAGTGGCTGAACGCCCACCCAACCGACTACGCCTTTGCCGGCGGCGTCGCCGATGTGCTGCTGGCCCAGGGTGACTTCGAGGCCGCGCTCAGTCGCTATGAGAACTTCCTGAAACGCAACCCGGACAGCCTGCCCTTCATCAACAATGTCGCCTGGCTCAAGGCCAAGACAGGCAAGCCGGGCGCAGTCGCTCTGGCTGAGCGCGGACTCAAACTCAAGCCCTCTTACGCCCCGCTGCGCGACACCTATGCCACCGTGCTGGCCGCCGACAAGCAGTACGACAAGGCCATCAACCTGCAACGCCAGCTGATCAGCGACGTGCCCGACCAGCCGGCCTACAAGATCACCTTGGCCCAGGTGCTGATCGCCGCCGGCAAGAAAGACGCCGCCCGCCAGGAGCTGGAGGCGCTGGCCAAGCTGGGACCCCAGTTTTCCATGCAGGCCCAGGTGGCCGCGATGCTCAAGAGCCTCTGACCACGTCGCCGCAGAAATCGAACGCCAGCTCCGGCTGGCGGCCCGACATCAGCTCCGCGAGCGCACGCCCGGAGCCTGCACCATGCGTCCAACCCAGCGTGCCATGGCCGCTGTTGAGCCACAGGTTGCGTGCCACCCGGCTGCGGCCGATGTAGGGCCTGTTGGACGGCGTGCTCGGCCGCAGACCCGTCCAGAAGTTCGGCTCACTGCAGTCCGCGACGCCGGGAAACAAGGCCTCATAGCGGCGCAGCAGGGCCTGGCAGCGCACCCGCGCCGTGTGGGTATCGAGGCTGGTGTCATAGCCACTCAGTTCGGCCGTGCCCGCCACGCGGATGCGATTCCCCAGGCGCGAAATGGCGAGCTTGTGGCTGTCATCCAGCAGGCTCACCACACTGGCCCGCTCCGGCGCCAGCAGCCGCAAGGTGGCCGAATAGCCTTTCGCCGGGTAGATGTGCAAGCGCTCGCCCAACGGCCGCAGCAGGGCCGGCGTGTACGCACCCAATGCGGCCACAAAGGCGTCCGCCGTCAGCCGCGCAGACTCTGGCCCAGCGCGGTCCCGCACCCGAGCCGCAGCGATGCGCTCGCCCTCCCGCTCCAGGCCCAGCACCTCGCAACCAAATCGGAACTGCACGCCCAGCGCCTCACAGCGCTGCGCCAACGCCTGCGTGAAGCGGCAGGCATCGCCTGACTCGTCGCTGGGCGTGAACGTGCCCCCGGTCAGGCCTGCAAAGCCCGCCAGCGCGGGCTCGATGGCCAGCACCTGGCGGCGATCCAGCACCTGGCGATCCACGCCATACCGGCGCATCAAGGCCGCCGCGTGAGCGCCTTGATCGAGTTCCTTCTGGCTGGAGCAGAAATGCAGAATGCCGCACGCCAGACGGTCGTACTCGATGCCGGTTTGCGCCACCACCTGCTGCAGCGTCTGCTGCGAGTAGCGCCCCAACGCCACCAACTGGCGCACATTGCGCTCAAAGGCCGTGGCTGAGCACTCGCGCAGGAAACGCAGCCCCCACTCCCATTGCCGCCAGTCCAGTTGCGGGCGAAAGAGCAGCGGCGCATCGGCCCGCAGCAACCATTTGGCGACCTTCCAAGGCGCCGTCGGACTGGCCCAGGGCTCGCAAAAGCTGACCGAAATCTGCGCCCCATTGGCAAAACTCGTCTCCAAGGCCGGCGCATCCTGGCGGTCCACCACCACCACGGCATGCCCCGCCTGGGCCAGGAACCAGGCCGTCGACACTCCAAGAATCCCCGCACCCAGCACGACCACTCGCACGCCGCATCTCCAATGGACGAGAGGCTTGCTTGTAGCCGGGTTGACGCCTTCTTGCCAGGGCCCGGCCCAAATCGGCCAGGCGGAGGCGCCTAGCGGCGCACGGCGGACGCGGCAGGCGCTGCCGCCACCAGATTCGACGCCAAGGGTGCGGTTTGAGCCGCGTAAGCGAGCCAGATGCTGAACAAGAAAACGCTGGCGATGGTGCCGCTGGCCAACCATCGCAAAAAGACTGCATTCATGCGGACGCCGCACACAGGCGCGGGTTCAAAACAGGTGTGACAGATTAGACAATCCAAGCCGCTCAACTCATCCCACGCCATAGGGACGCGTAGAAAAGATTTGCAAACGCACAACGGCCCCGTGAATGAGTGCCCGCACCTCGTGCCGCCCATTCTTCATAGGAGAAATGGCCGTTTCATCCTGTGCAGATTGCGCGCAAGAGGCAATATTTCCTAACAGTTCAAGGGACGGTTTTCGGGGTCCCACTGCACACTTCAGGCATGCCCACCGCATGCGAGATATGCGGTCCCACTGAAGTCGAGGTCGGCCATGCGATTCACTCCAAAGCTCCGCTTTTTCCGCCGCGAAAGCACGGCGCGCGTCCAGCCCGACCCCGCCGACCTTGGTACCTGCTTCGGCATGGAGGCGAGCCTGGAGGCTTACCCCGAGGAATATCGCTCGGTGACGACCACCCATGCACTGGAATCTCGGTCTGCCCGGCCGGTGCCTGACGCTTCCCCGCTCGCTTGGCTCAGCCGACGCTGCGCCTGAGGACCGCTGAGCACCCCTGAGCCGGGGGTGTTCGGAACGACGTTCGTCACAAAGTTGAGTTCAAATAGGCGTGCCATCAAAGTCAGTCGTGGGCCTATGGGCCTGTGGCAATGTCTGTCACTGA
>CALMQC010000009.1 GCA_937871895.1 uncultured Roseateles sp.
TGCGCCGCTGAGTTGGGCGCGTTTGATGACAGCCGTGGGTGGCTCAAACCCTTCTTCGACGATCTCATCAGCCTGCCGCGCGATGCGCGCGAGACCCTGTCGCTCGCTTTGATCCCCGCCCTCGTGGGGGTCGGGCCTGACTGGGTTCAGCGCCTGGAGGCCGCCGCGCAGCGCCTGCCTCGCGATGGGCATCTGGCCTGCGCGCTGGGCCAGGCACTGTTCGAGCGTCAGCTCTGGGGCAAGTCGCGGCAAACGCTCGAGTCGGTGGTGGATGACGCCGAGTTGCCCGCCGCTGCCCGCCGCCGCGCTTGGCTGGCCCTGGCCGCGATCGCTGAGCAAGAAGGCGACGACACACGCCGAGCCCATTGCGTGGACGCGGCTGCGCGCCTGCGTTGAAGGCTGCTGCGACGATTCACCGCGACTCTTGTTTGGGGTGTCAAAAACAGGCTATACTGCGGAGCTTCGCGGCTGTAGCTCAGTTGGATAGAGTACTTGGCTACGAACCAAGGGGTCGTGGGTTCGAATCCTGCCAGCCGCGCCAGAAAAAGAAGAGTGAACGGGTCAGACGTGTGAGCGTCTGACCCGTTTTCCGTTGGGGCTTTGGAATCGCAGTTTGGGGGCGTGGCCAGTGGGGCTGCGCAGCGAGAATCGCCCGCCATGAGCAAACCCATCCTGCTGCTGGTAGACGGCTCCAGCTTCCTCTACCGCGCCTTCCACGCCATGCCTGACCTGCGCGGGCCCGATGGCGCGCCCACCGGCGCCGTGCACGGCTTCGTGGCCATGATGACCAAGCTGCGCGACGACATCGGGGCCGAGCATGCAGCCTGCGTGTTCGACGCCAAGGGCCCCACCTTCCGCGACGAGTGGTACCCCGAGTACAAGGCGCATCGCCCGCCCATGCCACCCGAACTGCGGGCGCAGATCGAGCCCATCCATGAGGTCGTCAAGCTGCTGGGCTGGCCGGTGCTGGAGGTGCCCGGCATTGAGGCCGACGACGCCATCGGCACACTGGCGCGCATGGGTGAGGCCAGCGGCCACGCGGTGGTGATTGCGACGGGTGACAAAGACCTGGCCCAGCTCGTGACGCCCGACGTCACCTTGATCAACACCATGGCCAAGCCGCCCGAGCGGCTGGACGAGGCCGGCGTGGAGGCCAAGTTCGGCGTGGCGCCGAATCGCATCATCGACTACCTGACCCTGATGGGTGACGCCGTGGACAACGTGCCCGGCGTCGAGAAGGTCGGGCCCAAGACCGCCGCAAAGTGGGTGCAGGAATATGGTTCGCTGGACGGCGTGATCGCCGCCGCAGACGCCATCAAGGGCGTGGCTGGGGAGAACCTGCGCAAGGCGCTGGACTGGCTGCCGCAAGGCCGGCGCCTCGTCACCGTCAAGCTCGACTGCGACCTCTCCGGCCACATGGATGGCTGGCCGGGCCTGGAGGCGCTGAAGCTGCGCGAGGTGGACAAGGGTGGCCTCATCGACTTCTACACGCGCAACGGCTTCAAGACCTGGCTCAAGACGCTGACGACCGAGCCCCGGCTGGCGCCAACTGCGCCTGCCGTCACGGGCGACCTCTTTGCCGAGCCCGAGCCGCCCGCCGACGCTGCGCAGATTGAGCGCCATTACGACACGGTGCTGAGCTTTGAACAACTGGACGCCTGGCTGGTGCGGCTGCGCGCGGCGCCACTGGCGGCCTTCGATACCGAGACCGATTCGCTCGACCCCATGCGGGCGCGCATCGTCGGCATCTCCTTCGCCGACCGGCCGGGGCAGGCTGCCTACATCCCGCTGCGCCACGAAGGCCCCGACGCGCCTGAGCAATTGCCGCTGGCTGAGGTGTTGGCCCGCCTCAAGCCCTGGCTGGAAGACGCGTCGGCACTCAAGATCGGCCAGAACCTCAAGTACGACCGCCATGTGCTGACCAACCATGGCATCACGCTTGCGGGCGCCGCGCACGACACCATGCTGGAAAGCTATGTGCTCGAAGCGCACAAGACGCACAGCCTCGAAGCCCTCGCCGAACGCCACCTGGGCCGCCAAGGCCTGAGCTACGAGGACCTCTGCGGCAAGGGCGCGCACCAGATCCCGTTTGCGCAGGTGGACGTGGCCAAGGCCAGCACCTATTCGTGCGAAGACTCGGAGATGTGCCTGCACCTGCACGAGCTGCTGTGGCCGCGCATCGAGGCCGATGCGGGCCTCACCCGCGTCTACCGCGACATCGAGATGCCCACCGCCGAGATCCTGGCGCGCATCGAGCGCCACGGGGTGCTGGTCGATGCCGCCAAGTTACAGGCCCAGAGCCATGAGCTCGGCCAGCGCCTGTTGCAACTGGAGCAAGAGGCCTATGCCATCGCCGGGCAGCCCTTCAACCTCGGCTCACCCAAGCAGATCGGCGAGATCCTCTTCACCAAGCTCGGCCTGCCCATCGTCAAGAAGACGGCCACCGGCGCCGCTTCGACCGACGAAGAGGTGCTGAGCGAACTGGCGCTGGAGTTCCCGCTGCCAGCCAAGATCCTGGAGGTGCGGGCGCTGTCCAAACTCAAGAGCACCTACACCGACAAGCTGCCGCTGCAGATCAACCCGGCCACCGGCCGCATCCACACCAATTACGCGCAGGCGGTGGCGGTGACGGGCCGGCTCTCCAGCAACGAGCCCAATCTGCAGAACATCCCCATCCGCACGGCAGAAGGCCGCCGCGTGCGCGAGGCCTTCATCGCGCCGCCGGGGTGTGTGATCGTCTCGGCCGACTACTCGCAGATCGAGCTGCGCATCATGGCCCACATCAGCGAGGACCCGGGCCTGCTGCGCGCCTTCCAGGAGGGGCAGGACGTGCACCGCGCCACCGCCAGCGAAGTCTTCGGCACCCCGCTCGAAGAGGTGTCGAGCGAGCAGCGCCGCTACGCCAAGACCATCAACTTCGGCCTCATCTACGGCATGGGCGCCTTTGGCCTCGCGCAGTCGCTGGGCATCGAGCAAAAGGCCGCCAAGGACTACATCGACCGCTACTTCACCCGCTTTGCCGGCGTGAAGCGCTACATGGACGAGACCAAGGTGGCCGCCAAGGCCAAGGGCTATGTCGAGACCGTGTTCGGCCGGCGCCTCTGGCTGCCCGAGATCAACTCCGGCAACGGCCCGCGCCGCAGCGGCGCCGAACGCCAGGCCATCAATGCGCCCATGCAAGGCACGGCGGCCGACCTGATCAAGCTCGCCATGATTGCCGTGCAGCACGAGCTGGACGCGGCCGGCAAAGCGACCAAGATGGTCATGCAGGTGCATGACGAACTGGTCTTCGAGGTGCCCGAGGCGGAGCTGGACTGGGTCAAGGCCGAGGTGCCGCGCCTGATGGCCGGCGTCGCGGCCTTGAAGGTGCCGCTGCTGGCCGAGGTGGGTGTGGGGGCGAACTGGGACGAGGCGCATTGAACATGGATACGAACATCAAACCCGTGGTCTGGGGCGTGCTCAGCACGGCCAAGATCGGCACGTCCCGCGTGCTGCCTTCGATGCAGCCCAGCCCCTGGGTGGAGCTGCGCGCCATCGCCTCGCGCTCGCTGGCGTCGGCGCAGGCGGCTGCAAAGGAACTGGGCATCCCGGTCGCCTACGGCAGCTATGAGGACTTGATTGCAGACCCTGAAATCGAAGCCATCTACAACCCTTTGCCCAACCACCTGCACGTGCCGCTGACGCTGGCCGCCGCGCGGGCGGGCAAGCATGTGCTGTGCGAGAAGCCCTTGGCCATCTCGGCCGAAGAGGCCGCGCAACTGCGCGAGGTGGCTGACAAAGTGCTGATCGAAGAGGCCTTCATGGTGCGCCACCACCCGCAGTGGCAGACCGCGCGCGAGCTGATCCGCGCAGGGCGCATCGGGCCGCTGACCGCCGTGCAGGCCTTCTTCTCCTACTTCAACCTGAACGCGACGGACGTGCGCAACCAGGCCGACATCGGCGGCGGTGCGCTGTACGACATCGGCTGCTACGCCATCCTGTCGGGCCGCTATCTGTTTGAGGCTGAGCCGCTGCGCGTGGTGGCCTTGGTGGACCGCGATCCGGCCTTCGGTACCGACCGGCGCACCAGCGCTCTCGTGGACTTCGGCGGTGGGCGGCACCTGACTTTCACGGTGTCGACCCAGAACTGCGGCTACCAGCGCGTCCAGGCCATCGGTTCACAAGGCCGGATCGAGATCCCCATCCCCTTCAACCCACCACCCGGTGGCGCCACGCGCATCGCGCTGGACCCCGGTGGTGCGCTGGACGGCAGCCGCATCGAATGGATCGACATCGCGCCGGCCGACCAGTACCGGCTGCAGGGCGAGACCTTCTCGCGCCGCATCCGTGGCCAGGCGGCGGATGGCTACCCGCTCAGCGACGCCGAGGCGCAGATGCGTGTGATCGACGCGCTCTTCCGGTCCGAGCGCAGCGGCGGCTGGGAGCCCGTGGCCTGATCAAGCCCAGCGCAGGTCGCTGCTGGACAGCGGCATCTTGCGCACCCGGTGCCCCGTGGCCGCAAAGATCGCGTTGCACACCGCCGGCGCCAGCGGCGGGAAGGCGGGCTCCCCGAGCCCGGTGACCGGGAAGTCGGTCTTCAGGAAATGCACATCGATGCGCGGTGGCGACTCGGCCAGGCGGATCAGCGGGTAGTCGCCAAAATTGCTCTGCACGATGCGGCCGCCCTCGATGTCGAGTTGGGCGTGCATCAGCGTCCCGAGCGCGTCGATCACCGAGCCCTGGACCTGGTTCTCGGCGCCGCTGAGGTTGACGATCTGGCCGCCGATGTCGGTGACGACGGTGACGCGATCGACTTTGAGTTCGCCCTCCCTCGAAACGGTCACCTCGGCCACCTGGGCCACATAGCCACGGTGGCTGAACTGGAAGGCAATCCCGCGCCCGCGCCCCCTGGGAAGTGGAGTGCCCCAGCCCGCGCGCTTTGCAGCCTCTTGCAGCACCGCGCGCATACGCCCCACGTGATAGGGCGCGCCCCGGCCATCGCTCGGCGCGACGGTTTCTTGCTGACCGAGCAGGTCGAGCCGGAACTGCAGCGGGTCGCGCCCGGCCGCATGCGCCAGCTCGTCGATGAAGCTGTGCACCACCCACGAGAACACATTGCTGCCCGGCGCGCGCCACGGGCCCATCGGGATGCCGCACTCGAGTGGCGTTTGTTCGATCAGGCAGTTCGGCACCCAGCGGCCGGGGAACTCATCGCCGCCCAGATAGCCGCCGCTGCCGGGGGCCAGGATGCTCTTGCCTTCGCGCTCGACGCGGTTGGCAAAGGTCACGAAGTGGTCGTGCCAAGCCACCACGCGGCCTTGTGCATCCACACCACCACGCAGGAAGTGGAAGCCGCCAGCCCGGTAGTGGTCGTGCTGGAGGTCGTCTTCGCGCGTCCACACCAGTTGCACGGGCGCGGCCACACGCTTGGCGATGGCGGCGGCCTCGACGATGTAGTCGGCGCTCAGGCGCCGGCCAAAGCCTCCGCCGCTGCGGGTCATGTGCAGCTTGATCTGCTCCTTGGGGATGCCAAGCGTGCTGGCCACCAGGTTCTGGCCGGCGCCGGGGTTCTGCGTCGGCGCCCACAGCTCCATCACGCCGTCGTGCCACCAGGCGGTGCAGTTCTGCGGCTCGATGCTGGCGTGGGAGATGAACGGGTATTCGTAGCGCGCGGTCACCGTCTTGGCGGCGGCCTGCAGCGCGGTGTTCACGTCGCCATCGCGCCGGTGCGTGGCGGCACCGGGCTGGGGCCCGAGCGTGTCAGCCTGCTGCACAAAGCCGCGCCAGCTCTGGGTGGCGTAAGGGCCTTCGTCCCAGTCCACGCGCAGTTGCTTGCGGGCGCTGAGGGCTGCCCAGGTGTGCTCGGCCACGATGGCCACGCCGGGCATCAGGCCATTCAGGTTGCTGGTGCCTTCCACGACAAAGGCGTCCCGCACGCCGGGCAGGGCCTTGATGGCCTCCAGGTTGGCACTGCGCACCTTGCCACCAAACACCGGGCATTTGACGAAGGTGGCTGTGAGCTGGCCCGGCTGGCGCACATCGATGCCGAAGAGCGGCTTGCCGGTGACGACGGCCGGGTTGTCCACGCCGCCAATGCGCGTGCCCAGCAGCTTGTAGTGGCGAGGGTCCTTGAGCTTGACCTCGTCGGCCTTGGGGACCGGCATTTGAGCCGCTGCCGGAACCAGGGCGCCGTAGCCAATCCGCCGTTTGGTCTTCGCATGCAGCACGTGGCCAGCTTCGGTGGTCAGTTCGGTCTCGGGCAACTGCCACTGCGCTGCGGCCGCACGCACCAGCAGCAAGCGCGCCGTGGCGCCCAGGCGCTGGAAGTCGGTGTAATTGTTGGGCGTGGAGAGCGACCCACCGGCAAACTGGCTGCCATAGGCGGGGTCGAGGTCGCCCTGCTCGACGCGCACGTCCTGCCAGCGGAGGTCCAGCTCCTCAGCCAGCACCATAGGCAGCGAGGTCTTGATGCCCTGGCCGATCTCGGGCTGCTTGGAGATCAAGGTCACCACGCCGCTCGTCGCAATGCGGACGAAGGCATTGGGCTTGAACTCGGCCGCTGCGACGAGGCTCTCGGGCTTGCCCACGGCGTCGCTGGCGGCGCGGCTACCCGGCAGCCACAGGCCCAGCAGCAAGCCGCCGCTGCCTTGCAGGAGTTGTCGGCGCGAGGACTTCATGCCTTCTTCCCCTTGCGGTCCTGCGCGGCAATCTCCGCAGCGCGGTGCACCCCGGCGCGGATGCGCACATAGGTGGCGCAGCGGCACAGGTGGCTGTTCAGAGCCGCGTCGATGTCGGCATCGCTGGGTTTGGGCGTCTGCTTGAGCAAGGCTGCGGCGCTCATGATCTGGCCGGCCTGGCAGTAGCCGCACTGAGGCACATCGAGTTCGGTCCAGGCGCGCTGCAGCGGGTGCTCGCCCTTGGCGTCGAGCCCTTCGATGGTCGTGATGTCGAGATTGGCCGCGCCGGACACTGGCAGCAGGCAGCTGCGCGTGGGGGTGCCGTTGATGTGCACGGTGCAGGCGCCGCACTGGCCAACGCCGCAGCCGTACTTGGTGCCGACGAGGTTCAGCTGGTCGCGCAGGACCCAGAGCAGGGGCGTGTCTGCGGCCACATCAACGGTGTGCCGCTCGCGGTTCACGCGGAGGGTGTATCGAGGCATGGCGCGCAGGATACGACGCCAGCTTTTCGGTAGCCATCGGCGCACGTCGGCAGCCCGAAAAGCAAAAGGGACTTGCCTGGCGGCAAGTCCCTTCTAAAAGTTGGTGGGCCCTGTAGGATTCGAACCTACGACCAACGGATTAAGAGTCCGCTGCTCTACCAACTGAGCTAAGAGCCCGTGAGCCCATGAGTATAACCATAAACGGCGACTCATGGAAGCATTTGGTGGGTCGTGCAGGATTCGAACCTGCGACCAACGGATTAAAAGTCCGCTGCTCTACCGACTGAGCTAACGACCCTTGAAAGGGGCCGTTGCCGGCTCCCTTCCGACCCCTGGTGCGCGTGTCACTGGCCTTTGGGGGCCAGGGAAGCAAGCTGCGCCAGGGAAAGCCCGCGATTATAGACGGCTGGAAGGGTGCCTTCAGGCTGCGCTGGCGCTGCGGGCCAGGAACTGGCGTTGCAGTTCGGTGGCGGCGCAGAGCCCGAAGGCCGCGGTGACGCTGACGCTGGAGCCGTAGCCGGCACAGTTCAGGCTGCCATCCACCGCGCAGCTTTCGCCGTCGGCCTCGGGGCGCTGCACGGCCTCGCGAGAGAAAACGCAGGGCGTGCCGATGCGGCCATTGCGCGGGGCGCCTGCGTGTTTGCGCAGGCGTTGGCGCAGCGAGGCGAGCAGCGGGTCGTGCGTGACCTCGGCGAGGTCAGCGATTTCCACGGCCTGCGGGAGCCGCTTACCGCCTGCAGCGCCCACGCAGACAAAGGGCAGTTGGCAATGCCGTGCCCAGTCGGCCAGCGTGGCTTTGGCGCGCATCTGGTCGCAGGCGTCGATGAGACCGTCGATCTGCCCGTCGAGCCCGGCACCCGTCAGCAGGGCAGGCCAGTTGTCGGGCTCGACGAATTCTTCGATAAGGTGGACGCGGCAGCCTGGATGGATGTCGGCAATGCGCTGGCGCAGGGCCTCGATCTTGGCTTGGCCGACGGTGCTGCCCAGCGCCTGGATCTGGCGGTTGATGTTGGACTCGGCGACCTGGTCGAAGTCGATCAAGGTCAACTCGGCGCAACCGCTGCGGGCCAGAGCCTCGACGGCCCATGAGCCCACACCGCCCACGCCGACGACGGCGAAGCGGCCCGCGCGCAGGCGCTGGTAGCCATCAGGTCCGTAGAGGCGACGCAGGCCGCCGAAGCGGCGTTCGAGGTCTGCGTCGTCGTCAGCGGCGGCCAGGTTCACTTGAGACCGACGAGGCGTTCCTTGGCGGCCTTGGCGGCTTCGGTGCCTGGGTAGGCCTTGATCAGGTCTTCCAGGCTGCGGCGTGCGGTCTTGTTGTCCTTGAGCTCGATCTGGCAGTTGGCCAGGGCAAGCAGGGCTTCAGGTGCGCGCGGGTGCTCAGGGTTGCCGGCAATGAAGGCCTTGAAGGTCGCGATGGCGTCCTTGTAGTCGCGCTTGCCGTACTGGGCACTGCCGAGCCAGAAGCGGACCGAGTCGGTATAGCCGCTGGCGGAGAAGCGCTTTTGGAAGGACTGCAAGGCACTCACGGCGTCGGCGAACTCACCACGGCGTACCAGGCCGATGGCGGCTTCGTACTGGCGGCGCTCTTCGGGATCGGCCTGGAACTCGCGGCCATCGAGGCTGACCTTCTGCGGCTCCAGCGGCTTGAGGCGGGAGTCCAGGGTCTGGGCCTGGTCGGCCAGGCGGCGCTGCGTCTCGGAGAGGTCGCGCGCGAGCTGTTCGTTCTGGCCGCGCAGCTTGGCGATCTCGCCGCGCAGGGCTTCGATCTGGCTGTTCAGGTCCAGCAGGCTGCGGCGCAGCGTGCCGACCTGGTCCTGCAACTGCGTGTTGAGTGCTTCGTGGCGCGCCTTGGCGGCTTCGTCGGCGGCCTGGAGCTGCTTGCGCAGGTCCAGGATGGCCTTGCGAGCCTCTTCGTCTTCAAAGAGGCCCGCACGGGCCGGGCCGCAGACGCTGGCGCCGAGGGCAATGGCCAGGGCGGACACCCGCAGCAGATGGCGGGGTGCCAGGCGCATCACTTGTCCTTCAGTTCGACGCGGCGGTTCTTGGCCCAGGCGGCTTCATCGCTGCCTTGAGCGGCGGGACGCTCCTTGCCGAAGCTGACCGACTCGATCTGGCCGCCCGAGGCGCCCAGCAGGGTCAGGGACTTGGCCACGGACTCGGCGCGGCGCTGACCCAGGGCCAGGTTGTATTCGCGGCCACCGCGCTCGTCGGTGTGGCCTTCGAGCAGCAGGTTGACCTTCTTGTCCTTGGTCAGGCGGTTGGCGTGCTTGGCGACGGTGTCCTGGTACTCGGGCTTGACGGCGTCGCTGTCGAAGTCGAAGTAGATGACGCGGGAGTTGGCGACCGAAGCCAGCAGCTCGGCGCTCAGGTCCACTTGCTTGACCGCGGATTCGGCGGGCTTGGGTTCAACCTTGGGCTGAACCGGGGTGGGCGTTTGGTCGGCCTTGACCACCGGGGCGGGGTCTTCGAGCTTCACGGTCGAGCCGCAGCCGACCAGGGCGGCAGCGGCGACAAAGGACAGGGCGAAGCGGGCGAGTTTCATGTGAGGCATCTCCACGAGAACAGATTCAGAAAGCTGGGCACGCAAACGGTGCGGGCCTCGGATTGTCCAACAACTGGTGCGCGCAGCCATGCAAAGGAAGGTAAGGACGGTGACGCAGGCACCAGAAATGCGCAGGCTTCAGCGCCCAAACGGCCCCCAGGCCGGCTCGCGCACCTGTGCGACGGTGACCAGCAGCGGCACCTTGTTCTTGCCGTCGAGGGTGGTGGTCATCAAGACCTCCTTGCCGCCAGCGCGGGTGGCGTAGGCGATCAGGCGTCCGTTGGGCGCGAAGCTCGGGCTTTCGTCGTCGCTGCTTTCGCTGATCTGCTGGGCCTGGCCGGTGGCGAGGTCCATCACGCTCAAGCGGAAGGCGCCGCTCTGGCGGGTGATGTAGGCCATGGTGCGGCCGTCGGGGCTGATGGCCGGGCTGATGTTGTAGTTGCCGGTGAAGGTCACGCGCTCGGCGCTGCCGCCGCCAGACGGCATGCGGTAGACCTGCGGGCCGCCGCCCCGGTCGCTGACGAAATAGATCTGCCGGCCGTCGGGGGTGAACACGGCCTCAGTGTCGATGGAACTGGTCTGGGTCAGGCGGCGCAGGCCGCTGCCGTCGCGGTTGATCAGGAAGAGCTGGGTGCCGCCCTCGCGCGAGAGGCTGAGCGCCAATTGCTGGCCGTCGGGTGACCAGGCCGGCGCGCTGTTGGTGCCTTTGAAGTCGGCCAGCAAGCGGCGTTGGCCGGTCTGGATGTCCTGCACGCGCACGGTGGCCTTGCCGCTCTCGAAGCTGGCGTAGGCCAGCTCGCGCCCATTCGGGGCCCACGCCGGCGAGATGATGGACTCGGGGCTGGTCAGCGCGACGCGGGCGCTTTCGCCGTCGGCATCCGCGATGACGAGCTGGTAGCGCGAGCCCAGCTTGGTCACATAGGCCATGCGGGTCGCAAAGACGCCGCGCTCGCCGGTGATCTTCTGGAAGATGGAATCGGCGATGCGGTGCGCCGCCAGGCGCAGGTCCTCGGCGACCACGGCGTGGGATTCGCCAATCAGGTCCGAGCGATTGACCGTGTCCCAGAGCTTGTAGCGCACGTCAAAGCGGCCGTCGGCCAGGCGGGTGATGGAGCCGCCCACCAGCGCATCGGCGCCGCGCCCGCGCCAGTCGGCCCAAGCGGGGGTGCTGGTCTCGGCGAGCGGGAAGCCGGCGGGCGCGTCGATGCTGCGAAAGAGGCCGCTGCGCTCCAGGTCGGCGCGGATGATGGCGGCGATGGGCTGCGGAGTCTTGGCCTCGTCGCGGAACTCGGCCACCGTGATGGGGAAGCGCGTGCTGCCGACGCCGGCAATCTCGACGCGCAGTTGGGCCCAGGCCGGCATGGCCATCGCGGCCAGCGCAGCCAAACTGTGTCGACGTTGGATCATGTCTCTCGTCCTGGGGAAATCCGGCGACGATTCTGCCCCAGGGGAGGGCGTCACCCGGAGGTCACGCCCCGGCGGGTGTGGGCCTATCGCAGACGAAAGACGGCGACGGCGTTCACCATGGTCTCGGCCTGCTGCTTGAGGCTCTCGGCCGCTGCGGCGCTTTCTTCCACCAGGGCGGCGTTTTGCTGGGTGACCTTGTCCATCTGGGTGATGGCCTCGCCGACCTGCGTCACGCCGCTGCTTTGCTCGGCGCTGGACGAGGCGATCTCGCCCATGATCTGCGTGACGCGGGCGATGCTGTCGACGATCTCGTTCATGGTGGTGCCGGCCTGGTCGGCCAGCGCACTGCCGGCGGCCACACGCTCCACGCTGTTGTTGATCAGGCTCTTGATCTCCTTGGCGGCCTCGGCCGAGCGCTGGGCCAGCACGCGCACCTCGCCCGCCACCACGGCAAAGCCCCGGCCCTGCTCGCCCGCGCGGGCGGCTTCCACGGCGGCGTTCAGCGCCAGGATGTTGGTCTGGAAGGCAATGCCATCGATCACGCCAATGATGTCGGCGATCTTCTTGCTGGCCTGGTCGATGCCGCGCATGGTGTCCACCACCTGGCTCACCACGGAGCCGCCGCGTGCGGCGATGTCGGAGGCGTTTTGCGCCAGGTCGTTGGCGGTGCGGGCGCTGTCGGAGTTCTGGCGCACGGTGGTGCCCAACTCGTCCATGGTGGCCGCCGTCTGCTGCAGCGCGCTGGCCTGCTCTTCGGTGCGTTGGCTCAGGTCGGCGTTGCCCGTGGCCACCTGCTGAGAGCCGGTGGCGATGGAGTCGCTGCTGTTGCGCACCGTGCTGACGATCTGGGCCAGGTTGTTGTTCATCTCGCTCAGCGCGCGCAGCAGGTCAGCCACTTCGTCGCGGCCCTGGGCATCGATGGTGCTGGAGAGGTCGCCCGCCGAAACGGTCTTGGCCACCTCGACGGCCGAATGCAGCCGGCTGGTGATGCGCCTTGTGATGGCCAGGGCCATGGCGGCGCCAAAGCCGATGGCCACCAGCAGCAGGATGACGGTGCTGCTCACGGCGGTTGAGTAGATTTTCTGGGCCAAGGTTCGTTCGGCATTGGCGCCATCGATATTGATGGCCACGCAGCGCTCCAGCGCGCTGATGAATTCGGTGAAGGCCTTGTTGCTGCCCTCACTGGCGAGGTCCCGGGCCTGGTCCAAGCCCTTGTCGCCTTGGTTGGACAGCTCCAGCAGACTGTCATGCGTGCGCAGGACCTCGCGCAGTTGCTTCTGCATCACGTCGGCCAGGGCTTGCTCCTCGGGGGAGCTGACCAGATCCAGATAGGCCTTGAGCGCCGGTTCCAACTTCTGCTTGACCAGTTCGTCATGCTCCATCTGCAGGCGCTTCTTGTCGGCCAGGTCGGGCTCCAGCACGTGGATGAGCACGCGACGGCGCTCGGTGTTGGCGGTGGCTTCGAGCACTGAGAGCGCCTTGACGCTCGGCAGCCAGTTGTCGGCGAACTGCACGACGTTGCCATTGATCTGGCGCATCTGATAGAGGCCGATGGCGCCGATCAGGCAGGTGATCAAGATGCCGATGCCAAAGCCCAGGTAGAGCTGGGTGCCGATGCGCGTGCGAGCGAGGAATCCCATGTGACCTCCAGGAGACCGGGGCCGCCTTGAAAGGGGCGGCCTGCCGCAGTCAGATCAAGGATTCGAGCGCCGGACGGCGTGGCGCGCAAGCACCTGCAAGGCAGCAGACGGACTAACCCACTTGCGCTGCGCACAAGTTCACAGCAGCACGATGTCGTAGTGCTCGGTCTGGTTGGTGGGCTCGGCGGTCAGCGAGATGGGCTTGCCGATGAAGTCAGAGAGGCCGGCCAGGTGGGCGCTCTCTTCGTCAAGCAGCATCTCGACGACATTGGCGGCGGCGACGATGCGGAACTCGCGCGGCGAGAACTGCCGCGCCTCGCGCAGGATCTCGCGCAGGATGTCGTAGCAGACGGTGCGCGCCGTCTTCACCTGGCCGCGGCCTTCGCAGGTCGGGCAGGGCTGGCACAGCATGTGGGCCAGGCTCTCGCGGGTGCGCTTGCGCGTCATCTCGACCAGGCCGAGCTGGGTGAAGCCGCCCACGGTGACCTTGGTGCGGTCGCGGGCCAGCTGCTTCTTGAACTCGGCCAGCACGGCGGCCTTGTGGTCCTCACGCACCATGTCGATGAAGTCGACGATGACGATGCCGCCGAGGTTGCGCAGGCGCAGCTGGCGGGCGATGGAGCCGGCTGCTTCGAGGTTGGTCTTGAAGATGGTGTCGTCAAAGTTCCGGGCGCCGACGAAGCCCCCGGTGTTGACGTCGATGGTCGTCATCGCCTCGGTCTGGTCGAACACCAGGGAGCCGCCCGACTTCAGCTCGTACTTGCGCGCCAGCGCTCGGGCAATCTCGGTGTCGATGTTGCACAGGTCGAAGATCGGCCGCTCGCCCCGGTAGTGCTCCAGCTTGCTGCTGACCTTGGGCATGAAGGTGTCGGCGAACTGGCGCAGCACCTGGTACTGCAGCGCCGAGTCGATGCGGATGGCGTTGGTGCGCTCGGTGGTCAGGTCGCGCAGCACGCGTTCGACCAGGCTCAGGTCCTGGTGCAGCAGGCTGGGCGGCGCGGCGCTGCGTGCCTTGTCGCGGATCTGCTGCCAGGTCGCGCGCAAGTAAGCGATGTCGCCGGCCAGGTCTTCGTCGGAGGCTTCCTCGGCATTGGTGCGCAGGATGAAGCCGCCACCACCGCCGTGCTCGGCCGTGCCGACCAGGGCCTGCATGCGCGTGCGCAGCAGCTCGCGCGTCTCGGGCGAGCCGATCTTCTGGCTGATGCCGATGTGCTCGTCCTGCGGCAGGTGCACCAGCATGCGGCCGGCGATGCTGATCTGGCTGGACAGGCGGGCGCCCTTGGTGCCGATGGGGTCCTTGATGACCTGGACCAGCAGAGCTTGGCCCTCGAAGACCAGTCGCTCGATGGGGGTGGGCGTGTCGGCGTTGTGGTTGTGCCGGCCATTGCCGCCCGCCTGAGCGGCCTGCAGGTCGGCAACGTGCAGGAAGGCTGCGCGCTCCAGCCCGATGTCGATGAAGGCGGACTGCATGCCGGGCAGTACCCGCACCACACGGCCAAGGTAGACGTTGCCCACGAGGCCACGCTCCAGCGCCCGTTCGATGTGCAGCTCCTGCACGGCGCTGTTTTCGACCACGGCCACACGGGTCTCCTGCGGAGACCAGTTGATGAGGATGTCTTCCATCGCCCGAATCCTTGAATGCTGACGCTTGCAGCCGCGCAGGGCCGCAGGCGTCAGTCCTCAGAGGCTGAAGCCCGATTCTTGAAGCAAGCAGGCCGTTTCGTAGAGGGGCAACCCCATGATGCCGCTGTAGCTGCCGGCAATGTGCACGATCCAGGCGGCCGCTTGACTCTGGATGTCATAGGCGCCGGCCTTGCCAAAGGGCTCACCGCTGGCCACGTATCGCTCGATCTGAGCCGGGCTCAGCGGCGCGAATTGAACGGTGGAGACAGATTGGCGCGCGCGG
>CALMQC010000010.1 GCA_937871895.1 uncultured Roseateles sp.
CCGAACATCAGCTTGTCGCGGATGTCGCTGATCTTGCGGCCCTCGCGCATCATCTTGAAGTACCAGCCGCCGTCCACGGTGTCGCCGTACATGCAGGCGCCGACGAGTTGGTCGTTCTGGATCACGAGCTTTTTGTAGACGCCGGCGAAGGGGTCGCTCATCACGATCTCTTCGGTGCCTTCGCCACCCTGGAAGTTGCCGGCCGAGAACAGGTCGATGCCCGTCACCTTGAGCTTGGTGCTGGTCTGCGAGCCCTGGTAGCGCCCGATGCCGAACTGCGCCAGATGCGTGGCGCAGACCTTGCCCTGCTCAAAGAGCGGGGCCACCAGGCCGTAGGCGATGCCGCGGTGGCTGGCGCATTCGCCCACCGAGTAGACGCGCGGGTCGGTCACGGTCTGCATGGTGTCCGTCACGACGATGCCGCGGTTGCAGTGCAGGCCGGCCTTCTCGGCCAGTTCGGTGTTGGGGCGGATGCCGGCGGCCATGACGACGAGGTCGGCCGGGATCTCGCGCCCGTCCTTCAGTTGCACCGCACGCACGCGACCCTGCTCATTGCCGAGCAGGGCCTGGGTATGCGCCCCCAGCTCGAAACGCAGGCCACGGTCCACCAGGCTCTTGCGCAGCAGATTGCCGGCCACGGAGTCGAGCTGGCGCTCCATCAGCGTGTCCATGATGTGGATGACGGTGACCGTCATGCCGCGCAGCATCAGGCCATTGGCGGCTTCGAGGCCCAGGAGGCCGCCACCGATCACGACCGCATGCTTGTACAGCTCGGCCGTCTCGATCATGGTGTTGGTGTCGGCGATGTCGCGGTAGGCGATCACGCCGGTCAGCTCTTTGCCCGGCACGGGCAGGATGAAGGGGTTGGAGCCGGTGGCGATCAGCAGCCGGTCGTAGTCGGCTTCGGTGCCATCCTCGGCAATCACCTTGCGGCGCACGCGGTCGATCTGCGAGACCTTTTTGTTCAGGTGCAGGTGGATGCCGTTGTCCTCGTACCAGGAGATGGGGTTGAGGATGATCTCGTCGATGGTCTGCTCACCCGCGAGCACCGGCGACAGCAGGATGCGGTTGTAGTTGGGGTGGGGCTCGGCACCGAAGACGGTGATGTCGTAGAGGTCGGGCGCGATCTTGAGCAACTCTTCGAGCGCTCGGACACCGGCCATGCCGTTTCCAACGAGAACCAGGCGGGGCTTTTTCATGGTGAATGCGAGGAAGTGACGTGGGATGAAATGGCGGCTGATCGGCCCTGCAGCCACATGAACTGCAAAAGCACGATCAGTGCCAGAACCAGGGACACCGCCTGCCAGAAGCGCACCGGATGGCGCTGGGCCAGTGGGCGGGGGCGGGCGGCCAGGGCCTCGGCGCCGGGTTGGCGCAAGGCGAAGGCGAATTCGGACAGCGCCTCGTGGCGCTTGGCGGGGCTGGGGTGGACGGCGCGCTCCAGCACAGCGTCGATCCAGGCCGGGATGGCGCGGCCTTCGTCCAGCACGCTCAGGTAGCGCAGGCGCTGCACGTCCTGCACGGTGCGCACGCTGGCGGCCTGGGCGCCATAGGGCAGGCGGCCGGACAGCATCTGGTAGGCCAGCACGCCCAGGGCAAACAGGTCGGAGCGCTCGGTGGGCGTCTCGCCCAGCAGGCATTCGGGGGCGGTGTACTGCAGGGTGCCCAGCACCTGGGGCGCGGCGTCGGGGCCGGCGGCGTCGTTCAGGCCGGCCACCTGCACGCTGCCGAAGTCGATGATGCGCACGGTGCCGCTGCGGTCAATCATCAGGTTCTCGGGCCGCAGGTCTTGGTGCAGCATCTCCAGCCGGTGGAAGGCCTGCAGGCCGCGCGCGATCTGTTCGACGATGTCGCGCACCGCCTCCAGCTCGGGGCGGGGGTGGTCGCGCATCCACTGCGCCAGGGTCTGGCCCTCGACGTATTCGGTCGCGCTGTAGAGCCGGGTGCGCGGGCGCACGGCGTCAAAGGGCCGCAGCACATGGGGGCTGTGGATGCGGCGGGCGATCCACTCCTCCAGCATCAGGCGGTCCAGCGCGGCGTCGTCCTGGGCGAGGTCCACCGAGGGCGTCTTGAGCACGGCGAGCCGGCTGGTGGCCACCTCGGTGGCCAGGTAGACGTGGCTGCGGTGGCTGCCCGCCAGCTCGCGCTCGATGCGAAAGCCGTCCAGCTCGCTGCGCGGGGCCAGCAGGCCCGGGAAGGGCAGGTTGGCGCGCGCTTGCTGGGCTTCGATCAGATCGGCCGTGGGCAGGGCCTCGACGCGCACCAGCTGCAGGCTGAGGTTGTCAGGGCTGCCGTGCTCGAAGGCCGCCTGCACCAGCGCGCGGGCGCAGGCGTCCAGGTCATCAGGGTGGGCGTCCAGCGCGGCGCGCAGGTCGGCGGGCAGCAGGTGCTCGTGCACGCCGTCGCTGGCCAGCAAGTAGAGGTCGCCCGGCTCCAGGGCCAGGCAGCGGTAGTCCACGTCCAGCCGGCTCTGGAAGCCCAGCGCCCGGCTCAGATAGCTTTGGCCGCCGCCGATGTAGACGCGGTGGTCCTCGGTCAGTGGCTCCAGCACGCCGCCTTGCAGCCGCGCGATGCGCACATCGCCGGCATGGAAGCAATGCGCCGCGCGGCCCTTGAGCACCAGCACGGCAATGGCGCAGACGTAGCCGCGATCGTGGTCGTGCCGGTAGGGGCTGCGCTGGGTCTGGGCGTGCAGCCAGGAGTTGGTGGCTGCCAGCACGCGCTGCATGGAGCGCTTGACGCTCCAGGCCTCGGAGGTGCCGTAGTAGTCCTCCAGCACGGCGCGCACCGCCGCGCGGCTGGCGTCCTGGCTGACGCTGCTGGAGCCGATGCCGTCGGCCAGGGCCAGCACGGCGCCCTTGCTGGTCAGCAGCGGCTGCGCCGGGATGCGGGCGCCGTGGCAGTCCTGCTGCACGGGCTTGCGGCCGGCGTCAGCGTGCTGGCCGAGGCTGAGCTTCAGCGTGGCGGCAGACATGCGGGACGGGGCAGCCAGCATCCGGTGCGCTCCCGGGGGTTCAGGCAGCGCGGCGCGGTGCGGTGCGCGCGTGGGTCGAGTACAGGGTCAGGCCCACAAAGGTCAGCCCGCCGACGAGGTTGCCCAGCACGGTGGGGATCTCGTTCCACAGCAGGTAGTCCATGATCGTGAAGTGGCCGCCCAGCAGCAGGCCCGACGGGAACAGGAACATGTTCACGATCGAGTGCTCGAAGCCCATGTAGAAGAACACCAGGATGGGCATCCACATCCCGATGACCTTGCCCGACACCGAGGTGGACATCATGGCCGCCACCACGCCGGTGGACACCATCCAGTTGCACATCACGCCGCGGATGAAGAGCGTCAGCATGCCGGCCGCGCCGTGGGCCGAGTAGCCCACCGTGCGGCTCTCGCCGATGACGCCGATCTTCATGCCGACGGCATTGGGCGCCTCGCTGAAGCCGAAGGTGAAGATGATGGCCATGAACACGGCCACGGTGAAGGCGCCGGCGAAGTTGCCGATGAACACCAGCCACCAGTTGCGCAGCACGCCGTTCCAGGTGCAGCCGGGCCGGCGGTCCAGCACTGCGAGCGGGCACAGCGTGAAGACGCCGGTCAGCAGGTCGAAGCCCAGCAGGTAGAGCATGCAAAAGCCCACCGGGAACAGCATGCCGCCCACAAGAGGGGAGCCGGTCATCACGGTGGCGGTGACGGCAAACACCGCCGCCAGCGACAGGATGGCGCCGGCCATGTAGGCACGGATCAGCGTGTCGCGCGTGGAC
>CALMQC010000011.1 GCA_937871895.1 uncultured Roseateles sp.
GGCCGCGCCCGCAACCCGGCCAATCCGGCGGACGACCCCTGGCCCTTCGATCATCCCTTCAACCACAGCGCCTACCAGCCTTGGTCCACCGCCGCTGCCTACGCGCACACCTTGGTCTCGGGCAATGACGGCCAACTGATGGTGACCGACTTCACCCGCGACCGCAGCGAGCAAGGTGCGCTCGCACGCGAGATCGTGGTCACGCGCCCGCTGGCCTGGCTCAAGACCCGCAAGCTCAAGGCCCTCAAGCTCGCGCTCTACGCCCACGGTGGCCTCAACAGCGAGGCGGACTCCATCGAACGCATCCGCGTGCTGGGGCCCTGCTTCGAGGCCAATGACGTCTACCCGCTCTTCATCACCTGGAAGACCGGCCCCGGTGAGACCCTGGCCGACATGGTGCAAGACGGCCTGCACCGCCTGCTCGGCGAACGCGACAAGGCCGGGCGCGGCCTCGGCGAGATCCTGGCCGACGCCAAGGACCGCGCCATCGAAGCCACTGGCCGCGTGCTCGGGCGCGGCATCTGGAGCGAGATGCGCGAGAACGCTGCGCGCGGCGCAGAAGCCGGCCATGTGCTGCACGAAGCTGCGGCCCAGCTGCGCGCTTTGCGCACTGCCGTCCAGGCACAGGGCCTTGGCTTCGAGCTGCACCTCGTCGGCCACTCGGCCGGCTCCATCCTGATCGGCCACCTGCTGGACCAGCTCGGCGGCGCACAACCTCTGGCGGCCAGCAGCTGCGAGCTCTGGGCTGCGGCCTGCTCGGTCCGCTTTGCCAACGAGCACTACCTTCCCGCTGCCCAAGCCGGCGTGCTGCCGCTCGATCGCCTGCGCCTCGCGGTGCTGTCGGACAGCAACGAGCGCGCCGATGGCCTGCCCAGCCCCGACAAGGCCGCCTACGGCAAGAGCCTGCTCTACCTTGTCTCCCGCGCCCTGGACGACGTGCGCAAGCAACCGCTGCTCGGCATGGAGCGCGCGCTGCTCAAAGGCTATGCCGCCACCGACACCGACCAGTGGGAGCCCCAACAGCGCCCCGAGTTGCAGCGCTGGCAGGCCGCCTTCGGCACGCTCGACGGCGGGCATCCGCGCGTGCAGGTGGTGAGCAGTCCCAAGGTGCGCACCACGCGCAACAACGACCAGTCGGCGGCGACGCATGGGAGCTTTGATAACCATCTGGAGCTGGTGACGAGCGCGATCGAGCGCGTGAGTGGCAAGGCCTTGGTGGCGCCGTTGGAGTGGCTGGACTACTGAGGCCGGGCAAGCTGTGGCTCGCTAGGTTTCGTTGATGGCAAGGCCCATGCCGGGAGTCCCGCCCGGCGGCGGGGTAACTTTCTTCTGTCTTGCCA
>CALMQC010000012.1 GCA_937871895.1 uncultured Roseateles sp.
GCTGAGCTGGCTGCCCAGCCTGGCCCTCGCGCTGCAAAGTGCCGGCCTGTGCGCGCTGTGGTGGGCCATCAGCCTCTGGATCCGGCCGCTGCGGCGCGGGGCCTGGCTGGTGGGGGTGCCGGTGGTGTGCGGGCTGTGGCACCAGGCGCTGCCAATGCAAAGCGTGGCGGCGGCCGTGCTGGCCGACGCGCTGCTGGCCGCCCACCTGGCGGTGATGGCCTGGACGCTTTCGCGGCCCGAACGGCCGCGCGTGGTGCAGGGCCTGCACCCGCAGCGCTGGCGCGCCCTCGCGCTGTCGGCCGTGCTGCCCATGCTGCTCGCGCTGCTGACCCATGCGCTGGTCCTGACCGAGTGGCCGCTGGCCCTGTTCTCGGCCGAGCTGGCCGTGGGCCTGGCCGCCGAGCTGGCCCTGCTGCTGGCCTTGCCGGTGCTGATGCTGGCCTGGCGCGGCGTGGTGGAGGCCGACCTGGCCCGCCTCGCGCGCACCGACGGCGTGACCGGCCTGATGGACCTGAGCGCCTTCGAGGCCCGCGCGTTGGAGCTGTTCTCGGTGTCACGGCGCTTTCGGGAGCCGTTGGCGCTGCTGGTGCTGGACATCGACAACTTCCAGGCCCTGCGCGCCGAGCACGGCGAGGAAACCGCCCAGCGGGCGCTGGCGCTGTTTGCCAGCGGGCTGCAGACGCAGATGCGCCTGGGCGATGTGATCGGCCGGCTCTCCAGCGACAAGTTCGGCGTGCTGCTGGCCCGCTGCGAACCCACCGGCCCCGCCGCCATGGACGCCCGGCTGCGCGTCGACCTGGCCCAGCGCGCCCCGCTGGAGCTGGGCTTTGCCATCACCCACAGCGCCGGCTGGGCACGGCTGCGCAACGGCGACCGGCACCTGAACGACCTGCTGCGCCGCGCCGACCTGGCCCTCAACGAGGCCCGCCGCGCCGGCCACGGCCAGCTCAAGGCCGAGCCCGGCCTCAGCCCCCTGGGCCAGGTGGCCGAGACTCCGGTGCGGGACAGCGAGCAGCACGAGTCGTGAACTTGCGCTCGCGTGGCGCCGCTGTTCGATGGATCACGCGCCTCGCATCGGCCTAAAGTCGTCGGGCCATGCCCGTCTCTGACACGCCCCGCCCCTTGCCGGCACTTGCGCCCTGCCCGCCACCGCGGCGCAGCACCACATCCGCTCTGCTGGCCTGGCCGCTGTCCATCGCGCTGGGTGCCTGTGGCGGCGGCGGCAGCTCTGGCCCCGACACCACCGCGCCCCCGCCGCCGGTGGCCAGCCCGAGCCCCAGCCCCCTGCCCCAACCCACACCGGCGCCGGCCCCGACG
>CALMQC010000013.1 GCA_937871895.1 uncultured Roseateles sp.
GTGGCTTGCGAATCGACGCGCACGCCGTCGATGAGCAGCAGGGTATGGCGGGTCTCGGCGCCGCGCAGGTAGAGCGAGGTGGTGCCGGCCGGGCCGCCATTGCGGCTCAGCTCGGCGCAGCCGCTGGCGCGCAGCAGGTCAGCCAGGCTGGCGGCGGCTGTGCGCTCGATGTCGGCGCGGGTGATTACGGTGAGGTCGGCCAGCACGTCGGCCAACCGCTGAGGGCTGCGCGCAGCGGTGGTGACGACGGTTTCGAGGCGGTTGGGGGCGGCGTGCGCAGACAGCGCCAGCGACACCGAGGTGAGGACGAAGAGCGACCGACGGGCCGCGAGGTTTTGCTTGGACATGGGAAAGAAGCAGGCACGATCACGCCAGAGCGCTTTCCCACGCAGCGCGCTGGCAAATGGCTGCGTACCTGCGGCACACAACCCCGTCGTTGGCCGGTATCCGGGCTGGCGGATGGGGCCCGACGCCTTCCCAAAGCAGGAGCTTCAGTGGCTTGTCGTGTCAGGCTGTGAGACCGGGCGGTCTCGTCCGCTTACCGTTGCGGGGACAGCTCAGGTTAGGTTTGCCGCGTGGCGGCGCGCCCTCCTGATTCCCGTTGAACTGCGCCTGACATGAAGCCGGGCGCGAGCACCAACGGGGCGGAGTTTATCGCTGGGGTTTGGGGCCCAGCGCGGGGTTGGGCGGCGGGGCTTGAGCGGCGTCAAGCTTGTGGGCCTCAGCAGGCTTGGCGGCCTTGGTCTTGGGGCCCTTGGGCGCTTTGGGCGCCTTCTTGCTCGGCGCGGATGCGGCCGAAGCTGGGCTTTGCGGGCCGATCACAGCCGCACGGGCATTGGCCTTGAGGTCGCGCGCCTCCTGGGCCTTGCGCTCTTTCCCCAGGCGCTGGGCTTCACGGGCCTCAGCCTTGGTTCGCTCGCGTGCCGCACGGGCATCGGCATGGCTGGGTTGGTCGTAAGGAACGGCCTCGGCCTTGGCGGGGCCGCTGGGACAGGGCACGTCGCGCAGATCCCGCCCATCGGGGCCGCAGCGGTAGACGGTCGCCTCCTTGAGCTGCGTCTGCGCCTGGCTGGCCGGGGTGGTCACGAGCAGTGTGAGCAGCAGGGCGAGCAGGCGCATGGCGGGGCTCCGGGGTCAGAGGTTGGGAGGCTTACGCGCGGGCCCGAAAGGCGCGTCCAAACAGCCTTGATCTAGGCGCAAAGCATAGCCATAGCTCGGGCTATGGCGAGCATTTGCAACGACGAGCGAGGGTGTTTGGGTGTGCAAGGCGGGCATGAGCGAAAGGCTCTCAACCTCTCAGGGCTGGGGGTCGGTGGGAGGCGTCGCGGCTGCTGCCTCGGGTTTGCGCGGCGGCTTGGGCCGCTGAGGCTTGGCGTGGATCTTGGCGAGGGCTTTGTCCATGTCACCGCGCAGCATCAGCTCGACGGCGGCATAGCTCTTCTCGATGCAGTCTTCGACGGCCTGGCGCTCGGCCAGCGGCGGTTTGCGCAGCACATAGCCCGCAACCTCGTCCTTGTGCCCCGGGTGGCCGATGCCGAGGCGCAGACGCCAGAAGTCGCCGGTGCCAAGCTGGGCTTGCATGTCCTTGAGGCCGTTGTGGCCGCCGGTGCCGCCGCCTTTCTTGAGCTTCATCTCGCCGGGAGGCAGGTCGAGCTCGTCATGGATGGCGAGGATCTCGTCGGGCGCGATCTTGAAGAAGCGCGCCAGCGCCGCGACCGACTTGCCCGAGAGGTTCATGTAGGTCATGGGCTCCAGCAGCCAGATGGGGCCGCTGGCGCCGGGCGCGCCGTTCACGCGCGCCACGAGGCCGTGATAGGCCTTGTCGGGCTGGAGCGAAACCTTGAGCCCGCGCGCCACGCCGTCGATCCACCAGAAGCCGGCGTTGTGGCGGGTGTCTTCGTATTCAGGGCCCGGGTTGCCGAGGCCGACGAGGAGTCGAATCATGGTGGGCTGGATCGTAAAGAAGAAAGGGACCCGATCGGGTCCCTTGTCGAGGCTGGAGCCAGGCAGAAATTACTTCTTGCCCTTGCCCTTCTTCTTGTCGTCAGCGGCCGGAGCGGCAGCGGCGACGACGATCTCTTCAGCCACCGGCTCGACCGGGGTGACGATGACGGGGTTGGGCTTGCCGTGCGTGACGACCTTGATGCCAACGGGCAGCTTGATGTCGTTGACGTGCAGCGAGTGACCCTTGGTCAGGCCAGACAGGTCCACCTCGATGAACTCGGGCAGTTGCTGCGCAAGGCAGGTGATCTCGAGCTCGGTGACGACGTGGTTGACCGTGCACTTGTCGGTCTTGACGGCGGGGCTCTCGGCCTCGCCCTTGAAGTGCAGCGGGACCTTCTTGGTGATCTTGGTGGTGGCGTCCACGCGCTGGAAGTCCACGTGCTGGACTTGCGGCTTGTAGGCGTGCATCTGGAAGTCACGCAGCAGCACTTGGGTCACGGTGCCGTTGAGCTCCATGTCCAGCAGCGAGCTGTGGAAGGCTTCCTTCTTGAGGGCGTGGAACAGCGCGTTGTGATCGAGTTCGATCAGAGCGGGCTCACCAGCGCCGTAAACGATACCCGGCACCTTGCCGGCCACACGCAGGCGGCGGCTCGCTCCGGTCCCCTGCAACTTGCGCTCGAAGGCGACAAACTTCATGGTTTTCTCCAAACAGAGAACGGCACCCGCGACCAGGCGCCGT
>CALMQC010000014.1 GCA_937871895.1 uncultured Roseateles sp.
CGGCGGCGCAATCAGGGTGGACATGGGCGAGATGGTACGGGGCCGGCCGCCCGGGGCGGCGCGCACGCAGCGTGGTCAGAGCGCGCCCTCGAGCACGAGGGCGATGAAGTGGGTCTGGCGGTGGCCCGAGAAATCGTTGTCGCTGACCAGCAGCAGGGTGCGCTTGCCGTCCAGCTCGGGGCCCCAGCTCAGACCCTCGATGTTGTCGAGCGCCAGCGGGCTGCCGTCGTCGTTGTGAAGCGTGGCGAGGTCGAGCAGCAGACGCTTGCTCACGGCACGGGCTTCGCGCCCACGCAGGCTGGGCCAGCCGGCCACGTTGGTGGCGCTGGCGGTGTCGATCAGGAAGAGCCGGATCACATTGCCCGTGGGCTTGCCGGTGGTGGCCGACACGCCGGGCGTGACGCCACCTTGCGAGTAGGAGCGCTCCAGCGCCAGGAAGCGGCTGCTGTCCAGCGCCAGCAACTCGACGAGGCCGTTCACGGCAAAGGCGCTGGGCGGGTTGGCCGGCACGGGCAGGGGCTCGACGGTGTAGACGAACTCGGACTCGGGCCTGCCAGTTTCAGCGTCAAAACTGAGCAGTCGCGCCTGGCTGCCGGTGGTCAGCGTGGGGGGCTCGTCGTCTTGCGTCAGCGCCACTTCGGTCGCGGTCCACAGGGTCTTGCCGTCCGGCGTCAGCGTCAGTGACTCAAAGCCCAGGTTGTCTCGCACACCCCGGTCGCCGGGCTCCGTGCCGGCCACGCTGCCAGCGGGGATGTAGGCCTCGGGGGGCAGCCACTCCGCGCGCTCCAGCCCATCCAGGCCAATGACGCGCACGCTGGGCGCCACGAACTTGACGGCCTTGCGCATGCCTTCGCCCGACCAATAGATGCGCTGGCGAGCTGCGTCGATGCGCAGGCCTTCAGGGTCCACCAGGTATTGCGCGTAGTGCTCGCCGCCCGGGCCACGCAGGGGCGTGACGGCCAGGAACTCGACCCCCTCATGCCCCGGCGTGGGCGTGCGCTTGAACTTGCTCAGGTCCAGGCGCAGCTCGTAAAAGCGCGGTCGGCCCACGCGATGGTCATCGCTGATGCACAAGAAGCGGTCGGTGCCGGGGACGCGGTCGATGCTGGACAGGCCACCGACCTCGGTACCTTGGTAGCGCTCCGTCGTGGGCACGACCTGCTGGCCCAGGTAGCCTAGGAGTCTGCGCGGCAGAAATCCAGGCCCGCGTTGGTCCCGGAAGGGGGGCGAGGCAAGGCGCAG
>CALMQC010000015.1 GCA_937871895.1 uncultured Roseateles sp.
TCCGAGGGCGAGGATGATCCCGTGGCCCATGCCACCGGGACTTACGCGCTGCCGGGTTCGTCGTCGCGCTGAGGAGCGTCGGCGGCCTTCGGGGCACCGAAGGCGAAGCAATCCACGAAACTGAAGTAGAGCCCCGCGTAGAAGACCACGGCGCCCATCATCCCGAGCGGAATCAAGGCATACATCGCCAGCGGGCCCAGACCCAGCAGGCCGAGCACCAGGCTGAAGGCCGATGACAGCGCCATGGTCAGCAGCATCCAGCTGATCCCGTTGAGCGCAAAGGCCCCCTTGTTGCGCCACAGCGCCAGAGTGCTTGAAAAGAGGGCATGCATCGCACCTTGACCGCCCCAGTGCACCAGGGCTGGCGCCTGCCACCAGGGCACGGCCAGCAACCCCAGGCCGCCAAAGCGCACGACGGCGCCCCAGATCAAGCGCGGGTCGGTCAACGCCTGGGCCAGGGCCTCGGGGTCGGGCTTGGGCTGGGTCATCAGCTCCAGGGCGAGGCGTTGCTGTTCGCCATCGATGCGCTCGGCGCCCAACAGGATCAGCACCGCCAGCAGGGCGAAGCTGAAGCACAGCTGCAGTTGCGTATTGCGCCGCGCTGGCGTTAGCTTGAAGGGCTCCAGAAACACCTGCACGCTGGGCTGAGCGCCTTGCAGCACCTGGTGCGTGGCCAGCATGAAGCCGAGCGAGAACACCGGCACCGAGGCCATGCCCAGCACTGGGCCCACCACGGGCAGCATCGACAACAAGCCGCCCGCCAGGAAGCCGAAGGCGAACAAGCCCAGCAAGGCCAGCGGCTGCCGACGGAACACGCGCCAGCCGTGCCGGATCCAGAGGTTGCCGTTGCGGGCCGGAACCTGCTGCAGGTGCAGGACCATGCTCATGTCGGGCCTTCAGCGCGCGGTGCATGCCAGGGCTTGGCAATGCGCTCACGCAGCACGCGCTCGAAGTGGCGCGGGTCGTGCGCCTTGAGCAGGGCCGCCTCGCGCGGCAGGTGCAGGTCAAACAGGCGCGACACCCAGAAGCGCATGGCCGCCGCGCGCAGCAAGGCCGGCAGCAGGCGGTGCTCGGTGCCGGAGAGGGGGCGCTCAGTTTCGTAGGCGGCGACGAAGGCGCTGGCGCGGGTATCGTCCAGCCGCCCCGAGGCGAGGTCGATGCACCAGTCATTGAGGCACACGGCCACGTCAAAGAGCCAGGTGTCGCAGCCGGCAAAGTAGAAGTCGAAGAAGCCCGTCAGCCGCTCGCGGCCTTGAGCCTCGCCGGGCTCAAACATCACGTTGTCGCGGAACAGGTCAGCATGGACGGGGCCAAAGGCGTGCGCCACCAACTCGGCGTAGGGCTTGGAGGCGGCCAGATGCTCCTGGTAGGCCAGCTCTGACTCGATCAGGCTGCGCTCGTCAACGGACAAATGGGGCAGCAACTTGGGCACGGTCTCGCGCCACCACGGCAGGCCCCGCAAATTCGGTTGGTGCAAGGGGTAGTCGCGCCCGGCCAGGTGCATGCGCGCCAGCGTGGCGCCCACCTGCTCGCAATGGAAGACGTCGGGCGCCAGGATGTGGCCACCGTGCAGCCGGTCGCCCAGCGCGGCGGGTTTGCCGCAGACCTCGAAGAGGATCTCGCCGGCGGCATCAGCCTTGGGCGCTGGCACCGGAATGCCACGCTGTGACAGGTGCTGCACCAGGCGCAGGTAGAAGGGCAGTTGCTCGCGCGTCAGGCGCTCGAACAGGGTCAGCACGAAGTGCCCGCCGTCGCAGTCGAGGAAGTAGTTGGTGTTCTCGATGCCGGCGCCAATGCCGCGCAGCTCGTGCAGGCGCCCCAGTTGCAAACGGTCCAGCAAGGCCTGCGCGGCGGCGGGGCTGACTTCGGTGAAAACGGCCATGGGAGGTCGGGGAGGGCGGTCAGGCTGACCGCAGAGTTCAGAAGTCCAGCACGCGCCAGACGCGACGCCCGGCGGTGAGGTTTTGTTCGCTGCCGCCCGCCGAGGCGCGGCTGGTTTCGGGGGCCCAGACCTCATAGGCCGGGGCGGGCCCGTGCTTTTGCTTGACGATGACCTTGCGCGTCTCGCCGCGCACGCGCAGCTCTTCGATGCGAACGGCGTCGTCCTCCACCACGATCTGCTCGATCTTGGGCTCGCTCACCGCCGGGCGTGGGGCCTCACGTGGGGCCGCTTGCGGCGCGGGCGCGGGCTGGGGCTCGGCGGCCAGGGTGGCGGCGGCGAAAGCCAGCAGCCAAAGTGGGGCAAGTCGGGTCATGTCTGGATTCTAGGAGGCGTGGCCCTTGCGCCCCTGGCGACAATGTGAGCATGAGCAAGGCCTTCACCCGCGAGACCGCGCCCGAGGACGACGACGAGGACGGCCCGGCACTGCCGCCGCTGCCGGCGGGAACGCGCAACTACATGACGCCCGCCGGCTACGCACGCCTGCGCGCGGAGTTCATGCACTTGATCGACGAGGAGCGGCCCAAGCTGGTCGAGACGGTCTCCTGGGCGGCCAAGAACGGTGATCGTTCAGAGAACGGCGATTACCTTTATGGCAAGAAGCGTCTGCGCGAGATTGACCGCCGGCTGCGCTTCCTGACCAAGCGGCTGGACATCGCCGAGGTGGTCGATGCGAGCCAGCACCATGGCAGTGAGCAGATTTTCTTTGGCGCGACGGTGACCTATGCCGACGCCAGCGGCCTGGAGCGGACGGTGACCATCAAGGGCATCGACGAGTCCGACAGCCTGGCGGGCGAGGTGAGCTGGATCTCGCCCATCGCGCGGACCCTGCTCAAGGCCAGGGTGGGGGATGAGCTCAAGCTGGTCACGCCGGTGGGCGTCGAGACCATCGAGGTGGTGGAGGTCAGCTACCCGGCGCCCGAGGCTTCAGGCTGAGGACTGCGAGGCCGGCTTGAGGCGCCAGACGCGCTGCACCGCAGGCGCGCGGCGCAGCACGCGCAGCACCTCGGCCAGATGGAGGCGGTCCCGCACTGCCAGTAGCAGGTCCATCTCGGCGGTTTCGCGCAGCGGCGTGGCCTCGTCGTGCATGGTCACATGGGTGATGTCGGCCTCGGCGGCAGCGACGGCCTGGGCCACCTGGGCCAACACGCCCTTGCCATTGGTCAACAACACGCCCACACCGACCTCGAAGCTGCGTGTCAGCTCCTCGGCCCAACTCACCTGGATCCAGTGCTCGCTGTCGCGGTGGAAGAGCCGGCGGCCGACCTGGCATTCAGCGGTGTGGACGATCAAGCCCTCACCACGCCCCAGGTAGCCGCGCACCTCGTCACCGGGAATCGGCCGGCAGCAGGACGCCAATTGCACCGAGGCGCCTTCGCTGCCATCGAGCGTGACGCGGCCATGGGCTTGCGACCCTTCGGACGCAAAACGCCCCAGGGTCAGGCTGACGGCATCGGGCCGCTGGCCCTGGTCGGCCAGCATGCGCGCCAGCTTCTTGGCCATGATGGACGCGATCTTGCGGCCGCTGCCGAGGTCGATGAAGAGCTGCTCGACATTGGCGCAACCGGCCCAGGCCGCGAGTTGCTGCCACAGCGCGGCGGCCTCCGCGTCCTCGGGGCGGCGGCTCGGCAGCGGCAGACCCTCGGCCCGCATGGCCTGGGCCAGCAGCTTGACGCCCAGGTCGTGCGACTCCTCTATTTCGAGGTTTTTCAGGAAGTGACGGATCTTGCTGCGCGCGCGCCCGGTGCGCACAAAGCTCAGCCACGCTGGGTTGGGGCGGGCGTTGGGCGCGGTGACGATCTCGACCACATCGCCGCTGCGCAGCTCGGCCCGCAGGGGCACGGCCTCGCCGTTGACCTGGGCGGCCACGCAGTGCTCGCCCACGTCGGAGTGGATGGCGTAGGCGAAGTCCACCGGCGTTGCCCCCTTGGGCAGCGCCAGGATGCGCGAACGCGGCGTGAAGACGTAGATGGCCTCGGGGTAGAGGTCGATCTTCACGTGCTCCAGGAACTCGCTGGCGTCTCGGGTTTCGTCCTGGATGTCGATCAGCGACTGCAGCCAGCGCGCGCTGACCGATTCGGTCGAGCCTTCGCCGTCCTTGCTCTTGCGCTTGTAGATCCAGTGCGCGGCGACGCCCTGCTCCGCAATGCGGTGCATGCCCTCGGTGCGGATCTGGAACTCCAGTGGCGCGTTCAGCGGGCCCATCAGCGTGGTGTGCAGCGACTGATAGCCGTTGTCCTTGGGGCCGGCGATGTAGTCCTTGAAACGGCCCGGCTGCGGCTTGTAGAGCTGGTGCAGTACCCCGAGCGCCGTGTAGCACTGCAGTTGCTCCTGGGTCAGGATGCGAAAGCCGAAGATGTCGCTCATCTGCGCGAAGGACAGCGACTTCTCCTTCATCTTGTTGTAGATGGAATAGATCGTCTTCTCGCGGCCTTCGACGCTGACCTTGAGGCCGGCCTTGGCAAAGGCGTCGCGCAGGTCCTTCTCGATCCGGCTGACGAGGTCGCGCCGGTTGCCGCGCGATTTGGCGACAGCCTTGGTCAGCACCTCGAAGCGCCAGGGGTGGAAATACTTGAACGACAGCTCCTGCAATTCGCGGAAGGTCGAGTTCAGGCCCAACCGGTGGGCGATGGGGGCGTAGATGTCGAAGGTCTCGCGCGCGATGCGCCGGGCCTTTTGCGGCGCCATGGCGCCCATGGTGCGCATGTTGTGCAGCCGGTCGGCCAGCTTGACGAGGATGACGCGCAGGTCGCGCGACATCGCCAGCAACATCTTGCGGAAGGACTCGGCCTGCGACTCCTCCTTGGTCGAGAACTGCAGCTTGTCCAGCTTGGTCAGGCCATCGACCAGGTCGGCGGTGGGCGCCTCAAAGCGCTCGATCAGTTCGGCCTTGGAGATGCCGCAGTCCTCGATCACATCGTGCATCAGCGCGGCCATGATGGCCTGGGCATCCAGCTTCCACTCGGCGCAGATGCGCGCGACGGCGATCGGGTGGGTGATGTAGGGCTCGCCACTGGCGCGCGTCTGGCCCAGGTGGGCCTCGTCCGCAAAGCGGTAGGCCTCGCGGATGCGCTTGATCTCGGCCTTGTTCAGATAGCTCAGGCTCGGAGCCAGGGCGTCGAACGAGGCGGCCTCCGCCAGGGTCGGCTGCGGGGTGGAGCGCAGACCCGGCAGCGTCAGCCAGGCAGGAAAAGGGCGTTGGGCCATGCCCCGAATTTATCTGCTCTGGGCAAAGAAAAAGGCGCCCGCGGACAAACCGGGGCGCCTTGTCAGGGGAAGTGGTCTCAGACGGGCACGCGGCGCAGCATCTCGACACCGACTTCGCCTGCGGCGATTTCGCGCAGCGCGGTCACGCCGGGCTTGTTCTTGGTCTCGATCTTGGGGCTGTGACCCTGGCTCAGCATGCGAGCCCGGTAGGTGGCGGCCAGCACGAGCTGGAAGCGGTTGGGGATGCGTTGCAGGCAGTCTTCGACGGTGATGCGGGCCATGAGGTACCTCAAGTGGAGCGCTTCAGTCGAGCTGAAGCGCTTGAAAGACAGCCGAGCGGTTTCGGCGCTGAGCCGCGTATTTTAGCCGCTGCGCGTGGACGATGGCTTTCAGGTCGAAAACGGCCGAGTCAAACACCGCATTGACCACCACAAAGTCGAAGTGCCGGGCCTGGTCGATCTCGATCCGCGCGTTGGCCATCCGGGTGGCGATCACCTCGGGCTGGGTGTCCCCGCGCCGGATCAAGCGTTGCTTGAGCTCTTCCCAACTCGGCGGCAGCACGAAGATGAGCACCGCATACGGAAAGAGCTGCTTGATCTGCAGCGCGCCCTGGTAGTCGATCTCCAGCACCACGTCGTCGCCCTGGGCCATGCGCGACTCGATGCCGGCCCGCGATGTGCCGTACAGGTTGCCATGCACCTCGGCCCACTCGAAGAAATCGCCGCGCGCGACCATGTCGCGGAACTCGTCGATCCCCACGAACCAATATTCGCGGCCGTGCTGCTCCTGGCCGCGCGGCGCCCGCGAGGTGTGCGAGACCGAGACGCTGAGCTTGGCGTCCAACTCCAGCAGGGCCTTGACGAGGCTGGACTTGCCTGCCCCGCTGGGCGCAGCCACCACGAACAGATTGCCTGGGTATTCCATGGGCGCTACTCGATGTTCTGAACCTGCTCGCGCATTTGCTCGATGGCGACCTTCATCTCGACCGAGACATTGGTCAGCTCCAGCGCGGCAGACTTGGAGCCCAGGGTATTGGCCTCGCGGTGCAACTCCTGGATCAGGAAGTCGAGCCGTTTGCCCAACTCGCCGCCCTTGGCCAGCAGGCGCTTGACCTCGTCGAGGTGGGCACGCAGGCGGCTCAACTCCTCGGCCACGTCGATGCGGATGGCAAAAGCCGCCGCCTCGTTCAGTGCCCGCTCCTGCAGGGCCTGCTGCGTCACATTGGCCTGGGCGCTGGCGGCCGTGAGCGCTTCGTTCCAACGTTCCAGGAAGCGCTGCTGCTGGCGCTGGATCACGGCCGGGATCAGCGGCTCAGCCTCGGCCGCCAGCTCCTGCAGGCGTTGCACGCGCTCCAGCAGGATGGCCACCAGCTTTTCGCCTTCACGAGCGCGGGCTTCCATCAGCCCCGTCAGGCAAGACTTGACGGCACCGAGCGCCACGCCGTCGAGCTCGCCGGCCGACTGGCTGCCGGTGCGGCACCATTGCAGGGCTTCATGGACGCTCAGGGCCTGGGCCTGGGGCAGGGCGGCGCGTACGGTGGCCTCCAAGCCTGCCAGGCGCTGCAGGACCTCAGCCTGCGGCTGCGGCCACGCGGCCTCCGACTCGCGCTGCGTGTTGATGCGCACCTCGATCTTGCCGCGCCGGCACTGTGCCGACACCAGGTCGCGCACCAGGGGTTCCAGGCTGCGCAACTCCTCGGGGATTCGCATCGAGAGGTCGAGAAACCGGCCGTTCACGGCACGCATCTCGACACTGATGCTTGAGGGGCGCGCGGACGAGGAATCTGCCTCGCCGTTAGGGGGGGACGCCACGACATTGGCGTATCCCGTCATGCTGTAGACTGGCATTCAGCTCTCATAGCCAAGCAAAGCGCGATTATGTCCAAGCCGAAGCCGGCCCCGCTGCCCGCCGGTACGGTGGTGGGTGGCTACCAGATCATCAAACGATTGGCAGCCGGAGGGTTCGGGGTCGTCTACCTGGCCGAAGACCCGGACCACCATCTGGTCGCACTGAAGGAATACCTTCCTTCGTCCCTCGCCGAGCGATCGCCCGGCGAGTTGACGCCACGCGTCAAGCCCGAGAAGCAACCCCTCTACCGCCTTGGCCTCAAGAGCTTCTTCGAGGAAGGCCGCTCGCTCGCCCAGATCTCGCACCCCAGCGTCGTCTCGGTGCTGAACTTCCTGCGCGAGAACGAGACCGTCTACATGGTGATGAACTACCTGCAGGGCGACACCCTGCAGGACTTCATCGTCACCGCGCGCGACCTCAAGCGCGACAAGGTGTTCCGCGAGTCCACCATCCGCAGCCTCTTCGACGAAATCCTGCGGGGTCTGCGCATCGTGCACCAGCACAAGATGCTGCACCTGGACATCAAGCCGGCCAACATCTTCATCACCAATGACAACAAGGCCGTGTTGCTCGACTTTGGCGCGGCGCGCGA
>CALMQC010000016.1 GCA_937871895.1 uncultured Roseateles sp.
AAAGCGGATAGCGCCGCTTGCAGCCCCGGTGGTAGACGATGGCCACCAGCACCATGGCCGCTGCGCCGAAGAGCGTGGGGAAGAGCACGAAGTCCCAGCGCGGCGCGGCGAGGAAGGCGATCACGGGGTTGGAGCCGGCGGGCGGGTGGACGGTGCGGGTCAGCATCATCAGCGCCAGCGAGAGCGCGGCGGCCAGCGCCAGCGACCACCACATCGGGCCCCACAGCTGCAGTGCCGCCAGGCCCATGGCCGAGCAGATCAGGTGGCCGCCGATCACGCTGCGTGGCTGCGAGAAGTGGATCTCGGGGAAGGTGAACACCATCACCGCGCTGGAGCCGAAGGAGCCCAGCAACAGCAGCACATGCAGCTTGAACGAGAAGATGGCGAGCACGCCGATCACGACAAACACCCCGGCGCAAGCCACCAGGCCTTGGGCGAAGGTGTGTTGGGGCGCTCGGGCCGGGCTGGGCGTCACGATGGGTGAACCCGCCGCCGAGGCCTGGCTGAGTTCGGTCATGCGACGCCCCGGCCGCAGCGGCGCGGCCAGGGGCTTCAGGGACTCCACGCGGTCAAGCGGTGTGAGCGGCGGTTGAGGCGTTCAGCGCGCCCAGCTCGCCCGAGGCGCGGGCCTTGCGGCCATAGACCAGCTCGAACACGGGCGTGGCCATCATGGTGGTGACCACGGCCATCAGCACCAGCATCGAGAAGAGAGCGGGGCCAATGATGCCCTTCTGCAATCCGATGTTGATGATGATGAGCTCCATCAGGCCGCGCGAGTTCATCAAGGCACCGATGCCGAGGGCCGTGCGGTTGTCTTCACCGGCGAGCCTTGCCGCCAGGTAACAGGCGCCAAACTTGGCCGCCACCGACACCGCCAGGATGCCCAGCGACAGCAGCAGCAGCGAGGCCGAGTTCAGCATGTCCATGCGGGTGTTGAGGCCCGAGTAGGTGAAGAACATCGGCAGCAGCAGCACCACGGCCAGGGGCTCGACCTTCTTCTTCAGCTCCTGCGCGAAGAGGCCGCGCGGCATCACGGCGCCAAGGATGAAGCCACCGAAGATGGAGTGGATGCCGACCGCGTCCATGATGAAGGCCGACAGGCAGAAGAGCGCCATCGTGATGCCCAGCACCGTGGTGCTCATGTGGCCTTCACGCTCGACGATGCGGCCCAGCGGCGCCAGCAGCTTGCGCCCGAAGAGGATGATGAAGAGCGCGTAGCTCACGCCGCCGCCAATCGCCAGCACCGCCACGCCGGCCCCGGCGCCAAAGGCGGCCAGCACCAGCGCCAGCACACACCAGGAGGCCGCGTCGTCAAAGGCGCCGGCCGTGAGCGACAGCGTGCCCAGCGAGGTGTGCGCGAGGCCGCGCTCATTGATGATGCGGGCCAGCATCGGGAAGGCGGTCAGTGCAATGCAGGCGCCCATGAAGAGCGTGGCATTGGCCACCGAGATGTCGGCCGCAAAGAGGCCGGGCACCGTCAGCAAATAGGGCGTGATCAGGTAGGCCAAGAAGAAGGGCGCCGCAATGCCGGCCACCGACACCCCCACCGCGCTCTTGGCCTTGGACTGGAAGTGGTCCAGCTGCAACGTGGTGCCGACGAGGAACATGTACAGCCCCACACCCAACTGCGAGCCGGCATAGAGCACGTTCTTCATCTCCTTGGGGAAGATGGTCGCCTGCAGCTCGGGCGCCAGCAGCCCGAACAGCGAGGGGCCGAGCAGCACGCCGGCAATCATCTCGCCCACCACCTGCGGCTGCGCCAGGAACTTGCGCCCGGCCCAGCCCACGATGCGGCAGGCCAGCAGGATGAGCGCCAGTTGCAGGAAGAAGTGGACGCTGAAGTCGCCTGGCGAATACGTTTTCTCGACAGCGGCCGCTGCGGGGCCGTGTTTGGCGAAGACGTCCGCCAGCAGCTCAATCAGGTGGAAGTTGTCCATGTCAGTGCAGAAGCCTTGGTCTTTTTTTGGCATCGACAGGGCGGTGTGGCGGGTCGTGCCTACCTGGCCATGTCAACGTTGTCTCCACCCAATTCCACCCGAAGGCGTTGGGCGAGGGCGGACTGTGCCAGCCGGGCTCAGTCTGTCCATTGGGTTCGACAGTCTTGAGCCTACGTACCTACCTCCCGTTTGCGGACTTGCAGGTACATGACTACCATCCGCCGCGCCATGAAGCTCCTCACCAGCCGCGAGTTCAACCGTGACGTCAGCCTTGCCAAGCGCGAGGCGGCGGTGGAGCCTGTGCTCATCACCGACCGCGGGCAGCCCACCCATGTGCTGATGAGCATTGCCGAGTACCGCCGGCTCACCGGCGAGGCCGAGAACATCGTCGACCTGCTGGCCAGTGCCGACCCACTCGAACTGGACGCCCACGACGCCTCCGACGGCGCCTGGGACCACCGGGAGCCGCTGCGTTGATGTACCTGCTCGACACCGGCATCGTGCTGGAGCTGCGCAAGGCCCGCGCGCCGGGCGCCGACCAGGGTCTGGCCGCCTGGGCGGCCGGCATCGCGCGCCAGCGGCTCTTTCTGTCGGCGCTCAGCCTGCTGGAGATCGAGACCGCCGCCGCCCGCCTCGCGCGCAAGGACAAGTCGGCCGGCCTGGCCGTGCGCGACTGGATCGACAACCAGGTGACGCCTGCCTTCGAAGGCCGCGTGCTGGCCGTGGATGCGCGCGTGGTGCGCCGCCGCGCCCAACTGCCGTATGCCAACACGCGCGACGGCCTGCTCGCCGCCACCGCGCTGGAGCACGGCCTCACCTTTGTCACCCACCGCGTCACGGCCTTCCGCGCCGGGCGCGTCAAGCTGCTCAACCCCTCTGGCTTCGTCGCGCAGACGGGTGATGAAGACGAAGACTGGGGCCAAGGCACCCAGACCAGCCACCTCTGGCTCAAGAACCTCTACGTGCGCGCCTGATCGATGTCCACCAGCTCCTCGCTTTCTTCCACGCCCACCGGCACCCGGCGGCGCATCCTCATCGTCGGCGGTGGCACCGCTGGCTGGCTCACGGCGGCCTACCTTGCCAAGGCCCTGCGCCTGGCCGAGCGCCCGCACCTGGAGGTGACGGTGCTGGAGTCGCCCGACATCAGTGTCGTCGGCGTGGGCGAGGGCACCTTCCCCACCATCCGCGCCACGCTGCAGTACCTCGGCATTGACGAATGGCGCTTCGTGCGCGAGACGGCCGCCACCTTCAAGCAGGGCATCCGTTTTGTGGACTGGGCGCAGACGCCTCAGGTTGGCGCCCACCACCAGTTCTTCCATCCCTTCGAGGCGCCTTACTACGCCGAGGACCTCAACCTCGTGCCCTACTGGCTGCTGCAGGACCCGGCCACCCGGGCGCCCTTTGCCGAGGCCATGACCCTGCAGTACCGCGTGGCCGAGGCCGGCCGCGCCCCGAAGCGCGTCCACGAAGGGCCCTACGCCGCGCCGCTGAACTACGCCTATCACTTTGATGCCCTGAAGCTCGCCCGCCTGCTTGGCGAGCACGCGCGCCAGCTCGGCGTGCGGCACGTCGAGGGCACCTTGAACGGCGTGGCGCGCACGCCGACCGGCGCCATCGGCCACATCGAAACCCTGCAGCACGGCCGCTTCGATGCCGACCTCTACATCGACTGCACGGGCTTCCGCGCCGAGCTCATCAGCCAGCTGCCGTCCAAGCCTTTCCACTCGGTGCGTGACGTGCTCTTTGCCGACCGGGCGCTGACCTGCAAGCTGAGCACCGAGGCGCCTGACGCCGTGATGGAGAGCTGCACCATCGCCACCGCTCACGAGGCCGGCTGGATCTGGGACATCGGCCTCAATGGCTCACGCGGCCTCGGCTGCGTCTATGCCAGCAGCCACCTCAGCGACGAGCGCGCTGCCGAGATCCTGCGCGCCCACATCGGCCCGCAGCAAGCGGAGGTGGCGCTGCGCCGCATCCCCTTCGAGGCCGGCTACCGGCCCCAGCCCTGGGTCAAGAACTGCGTGGCCATTGGCCTCTCGGCCGGCTTCCTGGAGCCGCTCGAATCGACCGGCCTTGTGCTCATCGAAGCCGCCGTGGGCATGCTGGCCGAGATGCTGCCGCACAGCGGCCCGATGGACGCGCCAGCCCGGCGCTTCAACGAGCTGATGACGGCGCGCTACGAGAACATCGTCAACTTCCTCAAGCTGCACTACTGCCTCAGCCAGCGACCTGAGCCCTTCTGGCGCGACAACGCCGCCAGCAGCTCCATCCCCGAGCGCCTGGCCGAGTTCCTTGAGCAATGGACCCTGCGCCCCCCGGGCCGCTTTGACTTCGTGCTCGACACCGAGACCTTCGCGTTCTTCAACTACCAGTACATCCTCTACGGCATGGGCTTTCAGACCGATCTCAGCGCGGCCCGCGCCGACTTCGCCGAGACGGCGCAGGCCGAGAAGCTCTTCGCCAAGATCCGCCGCTTTGGTGACCGCGCGCTGACCGACCTGCCGTCCCACCGCAGCCTGATCCAGCAGATCCACGCCCTGAGCAGCCAGTCGCGCGTCAGGCCCGCCGTCAACGCGCTCAGCGCCTGAAGCCGCTCACCGGAGCCACCATGTCAGACCCCGCCGCCACCTCCATCGTCAGCATCGAGCTGCAACAACAGCAGGACTACGCCTTCCGCATCGACTTTGGCGGCACCGTGCCTGCGCTGCTGGCCGACGAGCCGGCCCCGCTGGGGCAGGGCCAGGGCCCGTCGCCCGTGCAATTGCTGGCCGCTGCCGTGGGCAACTGCCTCAGCGACTCGCTGCTCTTCGCGCTGCGCAAGTTCAAGCAGCGCCCCGACCCGCTGCGCACGCGCGTTCAGGCCCATGTCGGCCGCAACGCCGAAGGCCGCTTGCGTGTGCTGCGCATCGAGGCCGACCTGCACCTCGGCGTCCCTGCCGCCGCGCTGGAGCACCTGGACCGCGTGCTCAGCAGCTTCGAGGCCTACTGCACCGTCACGCAAAGCATCGCGCAGGGCCTCCCGGTCGAGACCCGGGTCTGGGACGCCACCGGCGCGCGCCTCCGCTAGCCACCCACTGAACCGACCCTCATGCCGCGCCCCACACTCTTCCAGAACCCACTGGCCTTCTGGGCCGGCAGCCTGCTCGTCACGCTGGGCGTGTTCTCGCACCTGCCCATGTTCATGATGGGCCAGCACACCCACTGGCAGATGGTGGGCATGCCCATGACGCTGGAGATGTGGGTGGGCATGGCGCTCATCCCGCTCGGCCTGGTGCTGGCCTGGTGGGGCTTGCTGCCGCCGCCGCGCAGTGGCGCCGCCGGCGCGGGCCATGCGCTCTTTCACGTGGCCGATGGCGTGCCGCTGAACAGCGCGCACTGGAAGCTGGTGACCGTGCTCATCGTCACCCTGGCCATCGACGTGATGAAGCCCGCCACGCTCGGCTTCGTGATGCCCGGCATGGGCGCCGAGTATCAGATCCCTCACACCCAGGCCAGCTTGCTGGCGCTGGTCGCGCTCACCGGCACCACGGTTGGGTCCATCGCCTGGGGTCGCATCGCTGACCGGGTCGGCCGCCGGGCGGCCATCCTGCTGTCGGCCCTGATGTTCATCGGCACCGCCATCTGCGGGGCCATGCCCACCTTCGAATGGAACCTGGCCATGTGCTTCCTGATGGGCGCTTCGGCCGGAGGCTTGCTGCCCATCACCTTCACCTTGATGGCGGAGACCGTGCCGGCGCGGCACCGGGGCTGGCTGCTGGTGGCGCTGGGCGGCATCGGCACATCGGCCGGCTACCTCATCGCCGCCGGGGCGGCGGCCGTGCTGGAGCCAATGTTCTCCTGGCGCATCCTGTGGCTGCTGGGCCTGCCCACGGGCGCCATCATCATCTTCCTCAACCGCTTCATCCCTGAGTCGCCGCGCTTCCTGGCTGCCATGGGGCGGCATGTCGAAGCCGCACGCCTGCTGCATCGCTTCGCGGGCCAGCGGCAGGGCCTGGAGCCTGACGACGCCCAGCATCCCGGCCCCACGGTCATCGATGAAGCCCACCCCGTGGGCAGCCTGCGCGACCTGCTGCGCGGGCCGCATGCGCGCATCACGCTGGCGCTGCTGACCTGCGGCCTGGGCTGGGGCCTGGTGAACTTCGGCTTCATGCTGTGGCTGCCCACCAACCTGAAGCTGCTGGGCATCGACCCGGCTGCCGCCAGCCAGCTGCTGGCGCGCGCGGCCATCCTCGCGCTGCCTGGCGTGCTGCCGGTGATCCTGCTCTACCAGCGCTGGAGCAGCTTCAAGGCCCTGGTGCTCTTCATCGTGGCCACGGCGCTGGCGCTCTTTGGCTTTGCGGCATTGGCCTTTCTCGACCTGCGGGACGCCACGCTCACCTCCGCCGTCACGGCGGCGCTGCTCGTCAGTGTCAGCGGCGTGATCGCCATGCTGGTGCCCTATGCGGCCGAGATCTACCCGGTGCACCTGCGTGGCAGCGGCTCGGGCGCGGTGGCAGGCGCCTCCAAGTTCGGCGGCATCCTGGGGGCCGTGCTCGCCTGGCTGGGTTTCTTCGACCACTTCCTGCTCTCGGCCCTGCTGCTGGCCATCCCCTTGCTGGTGTCAGCCTTCATCCTGTGGCGCAGCGGGGTCGAGACCCGAGGCATCGGGCTCGAAGACATTCAGGACGCGATGACGCGAACCTAGGGTGGCGCCCACCAGCCGGTGGGCGCGCCGAGACGTCAGCGGGAGGTCAGCGGATCTGGCTTTCCTTGTAGTAGCCGGAGTCGATCAGCAACGGCTTCCAGTTCGTGCTGTCCACCAGCACGGGCTTGAGCAGGTAGGAGGGCACCACCTTCGCGCCGTTGTTGTAGGTCTTGGTGTCGTTGATCTCGGGCTGCTTGCCGCCCAGCAGCGCATCCACCATGCCGGCCGCGACGCGGGCCAGTTCACGGGTGTCCTTGTAGACGGTGGAGGTCTGCTCACCCTTCAGGATGGCCTTGACCGACGGAATCTCGGCATCCTGGCCGGTGATCACCGGGCAGGCCTGCTTGGCGGTGCAGTAGCCCACGCCCTTGAGCGAAGAGATGACGCCCACGGCCAGCGAGTCGTTGGGGGCGAGCACGGCGTGGATCTTCTCGGTGCCGTAGAAGGCCGAGAGCAGGTTGTCCATGCGCGCCTGGGCGGTGGCGCCGTCCCAGCGCAGGATGCCCACTTTGTTCACGCCCACCTGCTTGCTGCGGATCACGAGCTTGCCGCTGTCGAGGTAAGGCTTGAGCACGCTCATCGCGCCGTCATAGAAGAAGTAGGCGTTGTTGTCGTCCGGCGAGCCGCCAAACACCTCGATGTTGAACGGGCCCTTGCCGGCCTTGAGGCCCAGCTTGTCGACGATGTTGGTGCCCTGCAGCACGCCGACCTGGAAGTTGTCGAAGGTGGCGTAGTAGTCGACGTTCTTGGTGCCCTTGATCAGGCGGTCATAAGCGATGACCTTGATGCCCTGGCTCGCAGCGGTCTGCAGCACCTTGCTCAGCGTGTTGCCGTCGATGGCGGCGATCACAAGCACCTTGGCGCCCTTGGTGATCATGTTTTCGATCTGCGCCAGCTGGTTGGGGATCTCGTCCTCGGCGTACTGCAGGTCGGTCTTGTAGCCGCGCGACTGCAGCTCCTTGACCATGTTG
>CALMQC010000017.1 GCA_937871895.1 uncultured Roseateles sp.
GCGTTATGCCTCGCACTCACTGGTTCAAGCGCTTCGGCGGCAACCAATCGCCGTTTGTCAATCGGACGCGCATTCACAATCGCGTGCATCTGGCGCAGGGCCGCGGCTTTCTCTGACCTTGCCTTCGTCCACCGTGCGCTCAATTCCTTGACGCTGACAGGATCCGGCTTCTTCAAGTCGGGCTTGCCTGGTCCCCACGTGTAGTACGCATGCCCTGCCCCGTAGGCCCCTCGGTCTTGGTATCCAGAGATGTGAACCAGCTTCACGGCGCGCAGGGCTTGAATGACATTGCGCGCCGTCTGCACATAGATGCCAACATAGGCCGCAAGACTCTTACCGTGATACTCGTCATCGACCAGTGCCTTGACGCATTCGCAGATCGTGATGATGGCCACAGGCGTGCGTGCCAACGGCTTACGATCTGATCGGACGTTGATCGGCGGCTGCGGCTTGTCTTCGCCTGCTCCAAAGCGGAACGACGGAGTGATTGAACAGCCATTCTTGCCAGCCGGTATCACCCAGTCTGCGATATGCACAAGACCCTGCTTGTGAAGACCACGGATCAAGACTTGAGCGCGGTGACGAGTGCACTTCACGATGGTCTGTACATCGGCCCATGTCGTTGAGTCGCGGGTGACAACGCGCCGGATGACCTTCGCGTAGTCGAGCCAGTTCATTCTGCTTCCGCGTCGTCGCGCGCCGTGGAATCGCTCCTTGGTCACAGCAGGCCCTCGACGTGCTTGACCAGCGCGGCCTTGATCAACGGCCAATCGGACTCTCGCCAAAGCTTCGCGGCCTTGGCGGTGTCGCGCCACGGCATGCCCAATGCCGTCGCCACGAAGTCGGCCGTCATCGTGACGCCCATGCGGGCGTTGATGTCGCCAAGCTTCAAGGTCGCCGGGGTGGAGTCGGACTCCAGAACCAGGCCCGACACGGAAGCCGTCGCCAGCGTCTCGGCAGCCGTCAGTCCGTTGATCATCTGCGCGGCCTCGCGCGCATTCGCCATCGCATCGGGCTTGCTGGCCAGGGCCTTGCTCAGCCCGGCGCAGTCGTCCTGCAGCAGGCCGGCCGGGGCGCCAGTTGTGACCGGGCCATCCATCGTGTCATCGTCCTGAGGCTTCGGAGCGTCGGCCGTCAGCGCGGCCAGGCGCTCGGCCTCCATGGCGCGGTGCTCGGCGGCTTCGCGCTCCATCTCGGCGTCCTTCAGTCGCGCCGCCTCGGCGTCGATGCGGGCCTGCTCCTGGCGCTGGGCTTCACGCTGGCGCTCCAGTTCCGCGCGCTCGGCGGCCAAGCGCGCAGCCTCGGCTTCACGCTCGACGGCCCCGGCGTGCGCGGTGCGCAGGTAGTCCAGGGCTTCGGCGTGCGCCTTGACTGCGGCGGCGTGGTACTCCTGCCACTGCTCGGCCGGGAAGGTCAGGCCCTCCAGCACGCTGATGCCAGACGCCAGCCGTGCAGCAGTCATGCCGGGCTGCTGTGCCTGGCGGATGAACCCGGCCATGCCGTCCACGCCGGCCTGCAGCTTCGCCTTGCGCTCGGCCTCGGCCTTCTCGCGCGCCGCGCGCTCCTCGGCGCGGCGCTGCTCGTCGGCCTTGATCTGGGCGTCGATGGGGTTCTCCAGCGCCATGATCTCGGTCGTGATGCGCGCGGCCTCGGCGTCAATCAGCTTGCCGAACTCGATCGCCGGGGCCTTGAACTCCTTGCGGCGCTTCTCGAGCCCGGTGCGCAGCGTCACCAGTTGCAGGCGTGCGGCGCGCGCAGCCTTGTCGCCGGACGTAGTGGTCAGGTCGTACTGAACGCCCTGGTACTGCTGGCGCAGGGCGGCCAGAGCCGCCTCGGTCGCTCCGTATCGCACGAGCGGCTTGCCGTCGCGGACCTCGGCGCGGTCGATAACTTCTTCGGCCACGGCGGGCCGTTCGATGGTGGTCGCATCCATGCGAATCTCCTCAGAAGGTCATGGACGCGATGGCGTCCGGCGCAACCGGGCGGGCTGCCACGGTCACAGGTTGCTCGGCCGGCACTTCGGCCGGTATTCCCAGGTCGGCAGGCGTGGCACCTTCCAGCAGCCGCGCGCGGTAGCTCTCGACCAGCGCGTCCAGGGCCAGCAGGTCGGTCTCCAGCTGCGCGATCTCGTCCTCGACGCCTTCGTCCTTGCGGTCGATGGTGAAGCTGGAGAGATCCCTGCCGATGCAGTTCAGCGCGGGCAGGTACAGGGCCTGCGTCCAGCGGCGGCGGCCGGTCAGCCACAGGCCCATCAGGCACTGGTCACGGAATCCGGTAAAGTCATTGCCCAGCAGGACGGGCATGAGCTTGGCCGGGTCGGTGTAGCCCTTGCACTCCCAACCCTCGTCTTCGTCGATCAGCCCATCGGGCGAGACGCCGAATTTGCCGTCGTCCGTGCACATGAAGCCGGTCTCGGTGATGAGGCAGTCCATGCGCAGTTCGTAGACCATGCGGCACTCGGCCTCGGCCAGGTGTCCGCGCTTCGTGTAGAAGCTGCCGCCAAAGCCGGACTCGATGCACTCGCCGCTGATCCGCTCCACGGCCAGCTTGAAGGCGTACTTCTTGGACTCCTCGCCCCAGTCTCCGACCAGCATACCGGCCAGGGCCTTCTCGATCGCCTCGGCGCGCGGCTTGGCGCGGTAGCCGGCGGCCAGCATCGCGGCCTTCTCGTCGGCGCCGGCCTTGATGGCGGCCACGTACTTGGCCTGCTGGTCGGTCAGCATACCGACCTTGCGAGCCATGTGGGCCATGCTTCCAGTGATGCGGCCGGCGCGCGCGGCCAGCCACTCGGGCGTGCCCTGGGCGGCGCTGTTGATGACGTAGCTCATTGGGCACCGCCATTCACGGACAGGGCCTCACGGTGCTGCTCGCACACACGCTTGAAAGCCTCGTAGGCCGGCTTGATGCTCACAAACTGCTCGCGCTCCTTCTTCCAGAAATCCAGCGCATCGGCGTCTCTCTTGGTGGCGCGCAGCATCTTGGCGCGATCGCGCACGAGCTCGCGCAGTTCACCGCCATACGCCTGCTCTGCCGGCGGATTCGGATCCTGTTCCGCTTCGCCGTCACCACCCTCTTCCGGGTCGATGGCCATGAACGGCACCACGAATGCCTGGAACAGTGCCGTGCGGAAGGCGACCGACTGGGCCTTGGTGGTGGCCTTGTCGCCGCTGTCCATCGCCTCGCCGAAGCACGAGAAAGTCACGCTGCTGCCGTCGTTGACCTCGGTGAAGGTGAACGCACCGCGCAGCGTGGCAAAGCGCGTCGCCTTGCCGTCAGCCGGGTCCCCCTTCATCCGCTCCTGCACGCGCAGGTCGGTGTAGTCGGCCGACACCGTGATGCCGCATCGGATCAGGATGCCGCTCATGGCGTTCATCGCGGCCTCGATTCCGCGGTACTTGACGCTGGACCCACCCAGCGTGGCCGTCTTGTCCTTCGCGATGCCGACGGCCGCGATTTCTCGCATGGCCTGGAGCATCGCCTTGTGAATTGCCTGAGTCATGAGGTCTCCAGTTGGAGAGTTGAAGAAAAAGCGGCTGCCCGTCAGGGCTGGGTCTGTGAACGTTGGGATGGAGGAAGCAGCAACAGACCCGCCGCGTGAAATCAGTGGATCGGGATCAGCAGCACCACGCCGACGGCGGCCACCAGCACGCCGGCCAGCACCAGCCAGCCCATCAGGCCGACACGGCTTCCGTCATCCGTGCACACAGCTTCATGCTCAGGCGGCAGGTCGCCGATCAGCGTCGATTGCGTCCATTCGTTCATGTCTGTCTCCCTGATCTGGAAGTCCGTAGGGCAGAAGATGTCCATGGTCAGAACTGCCGTTCGATGCTCAGGTGAACCGCGTCACTGGCGCCGTTCCGCGGTGGCTTCGGCAGGTAGCTCAACCGCGCGGCCCAGCCATCACCCAGGCCGTGCCGGTAGCTCGGCACCAGCAGCGGCGACACGTCAGCGGCCGGGTAGCCAGTGATCACGCCAGCCGTCAGGGCAAACCGCTTGTCCGCTGTCCCCCAAGTCTTGCCGACGTAGAAGGACGTGCGTCCGTAGCTGTTGCGCACCACGCCGGCCGTGTAGCCGCTCGAGGTCTTCGCGTAGACCCCGACGTTGCCGTTCTCATAGCCCGGGTTGAAGTGCGAGCTGCCGATGTGCGCGCCGATCACGCAAGCGCAGGCGATTGCGGCGATCACTTGTCGGCCTCCTTGCAGCTGCGGCCATCGGCCACCACGCACACCGGATCGGCGTCGAGTCGTGGCTTCGAGCGCTCGGCCTGGCTGATCTGGTAGCTGCCGACCACATAGGCCCCGCAGAAGAACGCCGCCAGCATCACGGCAATCCACAGAGCACCGAAGTCGCGCGGCTGCTGGCTGAATGCCGGGTGCACACGATGCGCAGTCACAGGCGGATTCGCCGCACGCTGCACATCCGCTGCAGCAGACTCGACCGCACGCATGGCGTTGGTCATGTTGACCATCGGACCGTCTTCCTTCCGACGCAGCTTCATTGCGCACCCCGCTTCGCCATGGCGCGACGGCTCAGGTAGTCCTCGTCCAGCGCGCGCTGCAGATCGCTCATGGCGCGCGACAGGTCTTCGATGTGGTCCAAGTCCTGCGTCAGGAGCCAGCCATACCGACCGGCCGCGCACAGTTCGCGGACTTCCTGATAGGCGATGTCGCGACGGATGCGCAGCCACGCCAGACGCACGCGGCGAATCAGGTTCAACATGCCGCGCTCCTTTGCATCGAAGCCAGCTCGCGGCGCAGCGCACGCAGAACCTCGTCACGAGCACGATTCAGCGCGTAGACGTTGTAGTCGTCGCTCCACTCGTAGCCCGGGTCGAACTCGGACGCGATGCGAGCGATCTCGTCCAGCACGTCCTGTTCGGTGCGCGCCTTCGGCACAGGCCGCGGATGAGCCGCAGCCCACTTCGCTTCCATCTGCCGGCGCTGCTCGCGAATGCGGTCAGCGATGACCTGGACAGAAGTCCGAAAATCCATGGTCGCGGTGGTCATTGCTGGGCACCCCCTGCACTGACTTGGCTCGCAGAAATCGCCGCACGCAGCGCCTGCTGATGACCATCGGACGCAATGCGCTTCACTTGCTCATTGCCGATCAGGTGGTTCCGGGCCTGGATGTAGTCCATGCCCGTTTCCTGCATGACGCGCTCGATCTCGTCGGCGCTGATGTGAATGGCGTTCATGCTCAGGCCCTCTCGATCAGAACCTGGACCGCCAGCGCACGGACATTCATCCCGCGCAAGTCCTTGATCGACCGGCAGTAGCCGCCCTGACGCCCCGCCTCGCACGTCAGATCCTGAACATCCAGCGCCATCACGTAGGCCGCCTGAACGATGTCAATGATCTGCCGCTCAGCCAGCGGGTTCTCGCCAGCAATCCCCGCCAGGTACTTCCGCAGCATCGTCTCTGCCGATCGATGCGCGAGCGTCAGCGCTTCGTCGCGCCGCTTCATCTCGGGTGTCTTCGTTTCCATCGCTGCTTCCTTGTTGCGATGGATGAAGTATCGGCATCCCGATATGCCCTGTCAAGCGGGGTCCCGATATTTTGAGGCACCTAGAACGTGGGGGACGGCCGTGTGGAACTTGCCCCAAGTCAGGCCCTGCGCGAACCTCACGCCAACAACATGGGAGCGGCGATGCGCAAACTTCTTGACCTGGCCGTGAGGGTCTACATGCTGGGCTGCATGTGGCTTCCGGTCTTCGTGGTGGCCGGCTTCATCAAGGGCGGACGGTCTACGGTCAGCGACTTCACGCTGCTCGAGGTCCTGGCGATGCTGGTGACGCTGGCGTTC
>CALMQC010000018.1 GCA_937871895.1 uncultured Roseateles sp.
ACGAAGTCGGAATAGCTCACGCCACTTCCTCCGCCCGCTCCAGCGCCTCACGCACGAGGGATTCGCAGATGCCAAGGTCGCAAGCGGTCTGCGCGGTCGCCATCTCAATCTCGACCTCGGGCGCGTAGCGCCGCAGGGCCTTGACGCGATCCAGCACCGTTCCGTGATGGTCTTGGATGCGTTCGATTTCAGTGATGCTGTGGTTCATTTCGTCCTCGAATAGAAAAGCAGTCTCCGTGCTGTCGAAGAGCGCCGGTAATGCCTGAGTGCCTAGGGAGGGAGGCGGCGCCGGCTGCGGCTGGAAATGGGTTAGGCGGCCAGCGGAATTTCCTGCTGCCCACGCAGCCGCGCCTCAAGCTCCTGCACGCGCCGCCAGAAGGCCAGAAGATCAGCAGACAGGGCATCGATCTCGGCCTCGTCGCGGTCAATCCGAATCACTGTCATGTCGCGGCCGATGCCGGCAAGGTCTGGCGCCCACAGGGTCAACGCGCACCACTTGCGGCCGGTGAGCCAGAGGGCGCCGACGATCTGATCCCGGTAGGCGCTGATGTCGCCGTCAACGACAGCCGTGAACAGCGTGTCACTGCTGACCATGCACTTGCATTCCCAGATGCCATCCGAGCCGATCAGGCCGTCAACCGACACGCCGAATGCGCGGTCTTCTGTGTGGGCAAAGCCGGCTTCCATCACGAGCTGGCCGGTGCGGGCCTCGAACTCCATGCGTGCGATGGGCTCTTGCTCGGTTCCGAATCGCATGGCCGAGTTTTGGTAGACCTCGGGTGCCTTGCCTCCGCAGCGCTCGCGCGCCAAGTCATGGGCATAGGCCAGCTGTTTCCCGCTCGGCTGGCCGCTCTTGAGCTTGTCCCTGGCATCCTTGAAGCGGCTGGCAGTGATGCAGCCACGGCGGGCATCTAGCCACTCTTGGGAGCCCTGGGGGGCGCTGTTCCAGATGAGGCCGCTCATGCTGGTACATCCTCAAGCTTGGATGCCTTTGCCTTGAAGTCGGCATGTGCCTGGGCGCCGATGGCTGCGCGGTCTTCCTTGCTCAAGCCGGCCCAGAATGCGGCATAGGCTGCGGTTCCCTGATTGCTGGCGATCACGGCGCGCGTCATCAGGTCGGCGTCAACCTTGGCCGGCTTGCGCGCCGCAGCGTTGCCATCGTCATCCTCGGCCGCGATCCCGCAAGCGGTCATCAGCGAGTAGCGGCGGGCATAAGTCAGCGCGGAGCCGTAGCCCTGCGGGTCGCTCTTGACGGCCGGCACATGCAGCTTTCCGCAGCGCAGGGACTCGCCAGACTCATGCAGAAACACCGTCTCCACGGTCACGCCGTCTGCGCACTCGCTCGTCTCTTGATAGAGCCAGATGCCAGCAGCGGCCAGGGCATCTTCAACGGCCTCAAGGCATGCACCAAGGTCGGCGTACTTGGCCTTCAGGTGCGGGTTCGTTTTTGTCTTCAGCGCAGGTCCAAACGCCTTGCGGGCGTTCACCAGCGCGGTGGCGATTTGCTTCATCAGATAGCTCCCAAGAAGGCCAGCCCCACGGCGGCCAGCAGGCCAACCGCGCTGACTGCGCCAAGAATCAAGTGGCCAGCCTCGGCCCACAGATCGCGCGGCATGGCGGGGCGGTAGCCGGGGGTGAAGTGGCACTCGGCCAGCGAGCGCGGCGTAGTCAGGTGGCTTTGCTTCATGACGGCACCCGCACAAGGTTCCCAAAGTCGTCGATCACGGCGGCAGCGCTGGCTCTTTTGATACTGAAGAAGTCGGCAGCTTCAGCACCCACGCACAGCGACACATCCCACATGCCGGGCTTGCAAAAGCTCGGGCAGTGCCGATACATGCCGATTGAGCCTGCGTAGCCTGCTAGGCCGCCAAGAGTGGGGGTGCATGCCATGCCTGCGAAGGCGGCCGACGTGTTTTCATTCCATCGAGCGGCAGTCATCACGCAACTCCCACAGCCAGATGCACCGTGCAAAACACCAGCACCAGGGCCAGCACCGCGACCAGCAGCCAGGCCATGGGCCCCAGGCCTTCGCCGTTCGGGCCGCACCCTGCGTGATCTGGGTCGGCGCCCAGCTCGGTGCAGGACTCGGCCGGGAACTGGCGCGACTCTTCAAAGTCGGGGCGGCTCATGCTGCGCTCCCGGTGGCTTTGGCGATGGCCGCCGCAGCCTCTTCAGGCGTGCGGAGATGGGCCGTGCGCATCCGCTGCAGAAAGCCGCTCGACCAGACCCTGGTGATGACGTAGCCGTTGAACGACTTGCGGACCTGCCACGGCCCCGGCGTGTGCTTCGCGGTGTTCATGCCGCCACCCCGCGAACCTTGTGCCCCTCCGGCGCCTCACGGTTCCAGATCGCCCCATCGGGGTCAATCTCAGCCTGCATCGCGCGCAGGGCCTTCAGGGACGCAAGGCCGGCGCGGTACACAGTGCCGTCATCGCTGAACTCGAATGCCCAGTCGTGGCAGCGAAGCGCTGCGATGTAGCCGGCCCGCTTGATCTGCTCGGGCTGGGCTTGGATGCCGCCCAAGATCCCGGCGAAGACCGGGTGTAGTGCTTGTGCTCCCATCTGCTTTCCCCTGTGGGTTGCGAATGGGTGCATTAGACACACTTGTCCAATGCATTGCAAGACATGTTTATCTTACGCGAGGTAAAAAAAGAGCGCCTAGGCGCCCGTGTTTTCCCTATCCCTGTCCCAGCAGGCCTTTCAGCCTGGCCAGCAACTCCCTGTCGGCCTGCGTGATCGGCGCATCTATGTGCACGCCTGGCTCGAAGTCCGGCAACAAGAGCTGCCAAGCGGGCACGCCAACAGCCGCAGCCACTTCGTCGATTTTGTCGATTGTCACTGCGTGACTGGCTTTTGTGATCCGGTCAATCAATCGCACATCTAGTCCCTTGGCCAGCGCCCACGCGCGCACGGACCGGCCCTCTTTGTCTATCAACTGGCGCACGTTGCGCGCGAGTATGTCACGAGGTGTTACGGGTTCCATGGCCTGAAGTTTCCATTGCTCGCTGGACGCGCTTGTCGAGCGATCCCGCTTGCGCGTTAGACAACCGTGTCCAATAATGGGCCCCATGCGAACACTTCAACAGCTACGCGATGCCCTTCGGGATCAGAACGTGCAGCTTCTTTCGGCCGTGTCTGGCGTGAACGCCAAGACGATTTACCGCATCCGTCAGAGCGCCGACTACATGCCTGGAGCCGACAAGGTTGAGCGCATTAGCCGCGCGATTGACCAGCTCATGCGTTCCACCAAGCCCCAGAAGCAGGCCGCCTGAGCGCGGCTGAAGTTTTTGCGCGCCCATGGCCCGAGTCTGAATTTTTTTCTCTGCGACTGAGAGGAAACCTATGGAAAC
>CALMQC010000019.1 GCA_937871895.1 uncultured Roseateles sp.
CGCCACCGCCGCCACCGCCGTAACCACCACCACCGCCGCCGCCGAAGCCACCGGAACGGCCACCGCCGCCGCCAAAGCCGCCACGGCCACCGCCGCCACCGCCAAAGCCACCGGGACGCTCTTCACGAGGACGTGCCTCGTTGACGACCACGGCACGCCCTTCAAGGGTTTGGCCGTTCATGCCGTTGATGGCAGCTTGCGCTTCCGCGTCCGAGCCCATCTCGACAAAGCCGAAGCCCTTCGAGCGGCCGGTTTCACGGTCCATCATCACCTTGGCCGAAGCCACATTGCCGAACTGCGCGAACGCCTGCTGCAGCGACTCATCACGCACGCTGTAGGCAAGGTTGCCCACATATAGCTTGTTTCCCATGGGGAAGCCCTTCTCTCTCGTCAAACTCGGAAAACCATGTCGAGCTTCAACCCATCGTGATCACTGAAGGCGCCGCTTGCTGACACAGGCCTCTTGATTATGGGCGCACGCCCCGAGCGCCCATGCCGCCCGTTTCACCCCTTGTTGTTAATTGTTAACGCACAGAAACCCTGTCCCCAATCCAGTTCCGCCGCATGCCGCAGCAAGCCCGCGCGGGGTTAGCGCTAACGTCGAGTTACCGAGCCGGATACTCCTGGCGTAGGGCGGGTAAACCCTTGATTCATCGGCGCCAGCATGGCCTAAGCCAAGCGCCAAGCCACCCTCACAATGCCGGCGAGGAGTCGTTGGATGGAGATCTTCAAGCCCCTGGTCACCTTGCTGGCCATCGTGAACCCGGTGGGCGTGGTGCCTTTCTTCATCCATTTCACGGCCAGCTTCAGCCCGGCCCAGCGGCGACGGACGATCGCGGTCAGCGCCTTCACGGCCGGCGCCGTCATCGCGCTGAGCGCGCTCTGTGGGCTGCGCATCATCGAGTTCTTCGGCATCTCGCTGGCCAGCTTCCAAGTCGGGGGCGGCTGCCTGCTGCTGATCTCATCACTGGCCATGCTGAACGCCCAGCCCGCCGAGGGGCGCAAGGAGGACGTGAGCGAAGGCACGAGCAAGGTAGACGCCGGCGCGAGCATCGCCGTGGTGCCGCTGGCCATTCCGCTGCTGACGGGCCCCGCCACGATCTCGACCATGGTCATCTACGCCGAGAAGACCCGCCAGTGGTGGGAGCTGGCCGTGCTGGTGGGCTATGGCGTCGTGGTCGGCGCCGTGACCTGGGTGGTGTTCATGGCCTCGGGCCGCATCGCCAAGGCGCTGGGCAGCACGGGCATCAACATCATGACCCGCCTGATGGGCCTGATCCTCGCGGCGGTGGCCGTGGAGTTGCTGGCGGATGGGCTGACCAAGCTCTTTCCCATCCTGGGCGCCCGCACCCTCTGAGCCTGCTATGGTCGCGCACCCATGGCGCAAGGCTTCCACACCATCATCGTTGGCGCCGGCTCGGCCGGCTGCCTGCTGGCCAACCGGCTGAGCCGCGACCCCAAGCGGCGGGTGCTGCTGATCGAGGCCGGGGGGCGGGACGACTATCACTGGGTGCACATCCCGGTGGGCTACCTGAAGTGCATCGGCAACCCGCGCACGGACTGGTGCTACGAGACCGAGGTGGAGGCCGGGCTGAACGGGCGACGCCTGCGCTACCCGCGTGGCAAGGTGCTGGGCGGCTCATCGAGCATCAACGGCATGATCTACATGCGCGGCCAGGCGCGGGACTACGAGGCCTGGGCCGATGCCACGGGGGACGACACCTGGCGCTGGGCTTCGGTCTTGAAGGCCTTCAAGCTGCACGAGAGCCACTGGCGACTGGATGGCAAGGAGCCACCAGCGGACGCTGCGCAATTCCATGGTCGCGACGGCGAATGGCGCGTCGAGCGCCAGCGGCTGCGCTGGGAGATCCTCGACGCCTTCGCCGAGGCTGCCAGCCAGTCCGGCATCCCGCCCACGCCGGACTTCAATGCGGGCGACAACTTCGGGGTCGGCTACTTCGAGGTCAACCAGCGCGGTGGCCTGCGCTGGAACACGGCCAAGGCCTTCCTGCGGCCGACCTGCTATGGGCGGCCCAACTTCGAGCTCTGGACGGGGGCCCAGGTCCAGCGCCTGCGCCTGATGCACGACGACAGCGGGCTGCGCTGCGCGGGCGTGGAGGTGATGACACCGCACGGCATGGAGCACCCCTGGCTGGAGCCGGGCGGCGAGCTGGTGCTGGCGGCCGGCGCCATCGGCACACCGCAGATCCTGCAGCTCAGCGGCCTGGGGCCGGCCGAGCTGCTGCAGTCGCTCGGCATCAAGGTCGAGCGCGACATGCCCGGCGTGGGCGCCAATCTGCAGGACCATCTGCAGATCCGCTCCGTCTTCAAGGTCTCGGGCGCACCCACGCTGAACACGCGCGCCGCGCACTGGTGGGGCAAGGCGGCCATCGGCCTGGAGTACCTGCTGCGTCGCACAGGGCCGATGAGCATGGCGCCCTCGCAGCTCGGGGCCTTTGCGCGCTCCAGCCCCGGGCAGCCCTGGGCCAACCTGCAGTTCCACGTGCAGCCGCTGTCGCTGGACGCCTTTGGCGAGCCGCTGCACCGCTTCAATGCCTTCACGGCCAGCGTCTGCAACCTCAACCCCAGCAGCCGTGGCAGCGTGCGGCTGCGCTCCAGTGACCCGAGCGCCCCGCCCGCGATTGCGCCCAACTACCTCGCCACCGAGGAAGACCGCCGGGTCGCGCTGGAGAGCCTGCGCCTCACCCGCCAGATCGTGGCCCAGCCGGCCCTGGCGCGCTACCGGCCCGAGGAGTTCCGCCCCGGTGCCCAGTACCAGAGCGACGAGGACCTGACACGCCTGGCCGGCGAGATCGGCACCACCATCTTCCACCCGGTGGGCACCTGCAAGATGGGCCGCGATGACGACCCGCTGGCCGTCACCGACCCGCACCTGCACCTGCGCGGCGTGAGCGGCGTGCGCATTGCCGACGCCAGCGTCATGCCCACCATCACCAGCGGCAACACGGGCTCGCCCACCTTGATGATTGCCGAGAAGGCGGCACGCTGGATGGCCCGCGACTGATGGGGCTGGCTACGCGGGGCGGCCTGCGCCCCTGGGTGATGGCGCCGGGGTCACTGAGTCGCCGCCTGGCCGCGCTGGGCCAGGGCTTTGAGGTGCAGGTACTGCGCCAGGGACTGGCCCGCCTGCAAGCGGCCGAGCGCGCGGCCCTGGGCGCACGCGGCCCGAGCCTGGTGCGCGAGGTGCTGTTGCACGTGGGCGGCGAGCCGGTGGTCTGGGCCCGCTCGGCCGTGCTGCTCCGCGCCACGCGGGGCCCCTGGAAGGCGCTCAAGGGCCTGGGCCTGCCGGTGCAGCCCGAGCTGGCGGCTGGCGCG
>CALMQC010000020.1 GCA_937871895.1 uncultured Roseateles sp.
TCTCCGACCCGACTCCACCGACGCGGACGAGGTCGACCTGTTGGACCTCGACCGCTGGGCCGCCGAGGGACCGCCCCACGACTGGTTCGCGCGCAAGCGGGCCGAGTCGCCGGTGTGGCGACACCCCGGACCCGACGGCTCCCGGGGGTTCTGGGTCGTGTCGGACCACGAGCACGTCACCGCCCTGGGTCGCTGCCCGCACGTGATGTCCTCCGACGAGGACAACGGCGGCATCGTCGGCCTCGGACCCGGCGACGAGCTCCAGGCGGCGTTCGACGCGTCGAACGCCGAGCTCGCGGCCATCGGCCTGCACGACAACGACGCCAAGATGCTGCTGAGCCTGGACCCGCCCGAGCACACCGACTACCGCGAGGTCATCAACCGCTTCTTCTCCAAGCCCAAGATGGCGCGGCTGGAGCCCTTGATCCGCCGCGACACCGTGGCCCTGCTGCAGCCGCTGATCGATAGCGGTGAGACCGACATCGCGGCGGACTTTGCGCACCGCATCCCGGCCTATGTGTTTGCGGAGTTCTTCAACCTCCCGCGCGAGCTGGCCATGACCATCCGCGAGGTCACCAAGATCTACGTCGCCGCCATCATGGACGTCGACGACGAGGTGGTGAAGCAGTACAGCATGCGGCTCTACGACATCGCGCGCAGCGTCATCGCGCAGCGCGAGGCCGAGCCCATGGACCCGGACGAAGACCTCACCACCGCGCTGCTCGCGGCGCGGCCAAACGGCCAGCCCCTGCCGCCGGAGATGGTGCTGGGCTGCGTGCGCCAGCTGCTCGTCACCGGCATGGTGGCGCCGGCCGTCTTCATCGGCACCATGTTTGCCCACCTCGCGGGCGACCCGGCTCTGCACCAGCAGCTGCGCGCCAACCCCAGCCTCATCCCCGCCGCGCTGGAGGAGTACCTGCGGCTCTTCACGCCCTACCGCGGCATGTCGCGCACGCCGAAGGAAGACGTCGTCATCCACGGCCAGACCATCCGCACCGACGAGCCCATCGCCCTCGTCTACGCCTCGGCCAATCGCGACGAAGCCGTCTTCCCCGACGGCGACCGCTTCATCCTCAACCGCCCCAACATCAAGGACCACATCGCCTTCGGCCGCGGCATCCACCAATGCGCCGGCATCCCGCTGGCCCGCCTGATGCTCGGCATCGCGCTCGAGGAGTTCGTGCTGCGCACCGAGCATTGCGAGCTGGCCGGCCCGGTCAAGATGGCCCGCTGGGCGGAGTGGGGGACGACGTCGGTGCCGCTGCGCGTGCGGGGCGTGTGAACCAGCGCTCCAGCCGGTGGACGGCGTCCGCCGGCTGCGGCAGGGCCGCCATCTCAGCGGCCAAGCGGCCAGCGCCAACTCGGCAGGGGCCCTGGCCCAGCACGTCGGCCATCGCGGCGGTCACCTCGTCCACCGAGGTCTGACGCTCGGGCTCAACCAACTGGCCCGCATGGGCCGACACCAGCGCCCGCGCGTTGCGGAAGTGATCGGCGGCCTGCGGCAGGACCAGCTGCGGCACGCCCTGCGCCGCCGCCCCCAGCAGGGTGCCCGCGCCGCCGTGTGACACCACGAGATCGCAAAAGGGCAGCAGGGCCGCCTGAGGGACGAACGGCTGGACGCTCACGTGCGCGCCCAAGGCCTGGAGCGGTCGCGCGTCGCCCTCGGGCCCGACCGTGATCACCACCGCGCCGCCCAGGCGGGCGGCGGCGCGGGCGGCGGTGAGGAAGGCAGCGCTGCGGTGGAAGACCGTCCCAAAGCTCACGTAGATGCGCGGCCCCCGCAGAGGGTCGCTGACCAGGCGGCGGACATCGGCCGGCAGGCTCTCAACGTCAGCATCCCGGGCTCGATAGGGATTGAAGCGGTAAACGTCCTTTTCATGCGGCGGGAGCGGCTGGAGGCTTGGCGGCGTGATGTCCAGATAGAGATGCCGGTACAAGCCACCGTCGGCCGGTGCATCGAAGCCTCGTGCTCGCCAGCTCGGCCCGAAGCAGCGCATCGCCTCGTCGATGTACGAGGCGGGCGGCCGCAAGCCATAGCCATGGGTCAGGTGGTGCAGGCCCCGTTGCCGGCACACCAGGGGCGCCGCCAACGCGGCGGGCTCATGCACCACGAAGTCGGGCCGCCAACGGCGCACGGCCTGGTCCACGCCCGCCAGCATGGCGGGCGCCAGCACGGCACCGAAGAGCCTGGGGAAGGTGAAGGCCGACAGCTGCTCGCCAAGCAGATGCGCGCCGCCCGCGTGGGCCTCGCGGAACTGCTGCCGACCTTGTTCAAAGTCAGGCCCGGCCACGAACAGGTCGAAGCCCGCCCCTTGCAGCGTCGCCAGGGCGTCGGGGGCGGTCACCCAGGCGACCTCATGGCCGCCCGCCCGCAAGGCCATGGCCAAGGGCCTGAGTGGCAGCACGTGGCCCAGGCCCCCGGTCGTGCAGAAGAGGACGCGCATCCTGCCGGGCACCGCGCGCTCAGTCGGCAGTGAGCTTGTACTCGTCGATCACCGCAGCCCACGCCGCGAGCTCCCGCGCAATGAGTGCGGCCAGGTCCTGGGGCGAGGCCGCCTCGGCTGCCAGCATGCGGCGCTCGAACTCGGCGCGCAGCTCCGGCCGCGCCACGACGGCAGCGATCTCGGTGGCCAGGCGTGTGCGGATCGCTGGCGGCACCTTGGCTGCAACGTAGAGGCCCTGCCAGGTGGGCACTTCCACGGCGGGCCAGCCCGCCTCGGCCATCGTCGGCACCTCGGGCAGCGCGGCATTGCGCTCCGCCGCCAGCGTGGCCAGGATGCGCAGGGCGCCCGCCTTGGCCTGCGGTTGCAACAGCGCCAACGGCCCGAACATGATCTGCACACGCCCGGCCAGCAAATCGGGCAGGGCCTGCGCGCCGCCCTTGTACGGGACGCGGGTCAGCTGGACGCCGGACGCCTTCATCAACTGCACGACGGCCAACACTTCACTGGGGGTGCTGGTGGCGACATTGAGGACCCCAGGGTGCTGGCGCGCATGCCTGACCAGCTCGGCCACCGTCTGCGCCGGCACGGCGGGGTGCACCGCCAGCGCAAACGGCACGCGCCCGACCTTGCCCAGCGGCGCGAAGTCCTGCGACCAGTCCAGGCCCGAACCCTTGGCCAACAGCGGGGCGGCAATCATCGACCCCGGGGCGTAGAGCAGCGTAGTGCCGTCGGGCGACGCGGCCAGTGCCTCGCGCGCCGCGATCAACCCGTTCGCACCGGGCTTGTTCTCCACGACCACCACCTGGCCGAGTGAGGTGCCAAGGTGCTGAGCCACCTGGCGCGCCATGAAGTCGCTCGGCCCCCCGGCCGGCACGGGCACCAGCAGGCGCAGGGGCTTTGACGGGAAGCTCGCCGAAGCGGCGGTCTGCGCCGCCACGGCGGCAGGGCCGGCCAGTACGGCGGCGGCAGCAAGCAAGAGGATCGAGCGGCGCATAGGGGTCTCCAGAGGTCAAGGGATGAAGTTGAAGTGGCCCGTCGGTGGCATCCACCGCAACCAGGCGATCGACACGGCGATGGCGCCGCACATCAGGGCATTGAAGGCATTCACGGCAACGGCGCGGTTCACGCGTCGCCCGCCCTGCTCATGCAGCCAGAGCGCCATGGTCAGATTGGCGCCAGTGAAGGTCAGCCAGGTGAACAGCGAGTGCTGGTCGGCCTGGCCGCTGGCGTGAATGGCGAGCAACGTGGGCAGGTAGGCCACGATGCGCAGGCTGTTGAACAGTGCGAAGGCCCCGGACAGCCACGCGAGGCGACGAGGGCGGGCAACGGCGAGAGGGGCGTTCAGCGTGGCCGCGTTCATGGCGTGCTCCGTTGTTCGATGACTTCACTGTAGGAACGCGCCTTCTGCGGCGAAAGCCTGCAACGAGCACAATGGGCTTTAACCATCGGTTAAAGCCCTGCGCCAAGGAACCCGCCATGGACAAGCTCCGCGCCCTGCACTACTTCGTGGCCGCCGCCGAGGAGGGCAGCCTGTCCGGTGCGGCCCGGCGTTTCGACGTCAGCGTGCCGGCGGTGACCAAGCTGGTCTCGGCCCTGGAGCGTGAGCTGGGCGTGAAATTGCTCGACCGCAGCACGCAGGGCCTGGCGCTGACCGCTCGGGGGGCGCAATATCTGGAGAGCTGCACGCCGCTGCTGGCCCAGTTGGCCGATGCCGACCGTGCGCTGGGCAGCACCGGCGCACGGCGAGTACGCAGCCTGGTTGTTGGCGCGCCGCCTCTGCTCTCACGCGCGTTGGTCGTGCCGGCCCTGCCGGATTGGCATGCCCGACACCCCCATGTGCATATCGATCTGCGCACCCTGGACTTCCTGACCGTCAAGGACACGGCCACGCGTGGCATTGACGTGCTGGTGGCGCTGGGGTGGCCCGGCAGCGTGGATCTGGTGCAGCGGCCGCTGGCACAGAGCCGGCTCATCGTCTGCGCCAGCCCCGACTACTGGCGCCGCCACGGGCTGCCCTCGCAACCGTCCGACTTGGTGAACCATGCCTGCCCACTGGTTCGCAGCCCCGAGGGCACGGTGCTCGATCTCTGGCGCTATGCACGCGGCGGAACCACCCAGGAAGTGGCCGTCAGCGGTTGGCTCACCTGCGCCAGCCGTGACGATGTGCTGCAAGCCGTCCTGCTGGGGCAGGGCGTGGGCAGGTTTGCCGACCTGTCCGTCTGGCCCTTGGTACGCGACGGCCTGCTGCAGCCCGCATTGCTGGAGTGGGAGAGCAGCGACTCGCCGCCTTTCAGTGCCTTGATCCGGCCCGAGTCGAAACGCGACGTCGTCGTGCAGGAGTTCGTCGGCTTCTTGTCGGAGCTGCTGCGCCCGGTTGAAGCGCAGTGCAGCGCGGCCTTTGGCGCGCGTCCCTCGGCGGTGAGGCCGGGGTGGTACGCGAGCCGACCGGGCAGGGCGTCAAGGACCCGGCCGCCAGCGGCCGCTGGAGGGGGATGACGCCACCGCTGGTGCGGCCTGGCTGCCCCCCTCGCACTATTTTTTGCTCGGGCTGAATCCAAACCGCCCCGCCCACCGCTCCAAGGAAGCACCATTGCCCACTTCCTTGATTGGAGCCTCCCTTGTTCTTCGAGCACTTTCACTCCTTCGGCCCGCTGATGATCCCCATCCTGGCGCTGCTGATCCCGATCGTGGCGATCGTGACGCACTACCTGGGCAAGGCGAACACGGAGCGGCTGCGGCACGAAACCATTCGCGAGCTGGTCAAGGCCGGGCAGCCCATCCCGCCCGAGCTGCTGCTGGAGACGCAGCAGGACGACTGGCAGCGGCCGCGGAACCAGGCCAGCAACCCCAACCGCATGCTGATCCCGGCCGTCATCAATATCGCGACCGGCTTCGGGCTGATGATCATGTTCTCGCAAATGATGCCGGGCGCCTGGCTGTGGTCCATTGGCTTCCTGCCGCTGTTCCTGGGCCTTGGCTTCCTCGTCTACTGGCAGGTGGAACGCAAGACCCAAGCCGCGCAGCAGCAGCAACAGCTCTGAGCGCTGTGAGCCTTGATCCCGATGAGGCTCGTCTCATGGCCCGTGCGGCGGCGGGGGATCGCAGCGCCTTTGCGGCCCTGGTCCAGGCCCACCAGGGCTATCTGCGCAAGCTGATGGCCCGCGTCTGCCGGGGCGACCAAGGCCGTGCGGACGACCTGGCGCAGGAGGCCTTCATCCGCGCGTGGCGGGCGCTGCCGGGCTTTCGGGGCGAGGCGCGCTTTCGCACCTGGCTGACGCGGCTGGCCTACTCGGCGCTGTCGGCCGAGCGCCCGCCGCTGCCGACGGTGGACGAGGCGCCGCCCGACCTGGAGGTGGAGAGCGACTTCGCCCCCGGCAGCGATCTGCGCCTGGACCTGGACCGCGCAATGGCCACGCTCTCGGAGGCGCAGCGCCACGCGCTGCTGCTTTGCTATGACGCCGACCTCAGCCACAGCGAGGCGGCGCAAGTCCTCGGCTGGCCGCTTGGCACCTTGAAGACGCAGGTGCTGCGCGCCAAGGCGAAACTACGGATTCAACTCAGCGCCTGGGAGCCCACACCATGAGCACTGACGACCTCATCGACGCCGCGCTGCGGCAGCAGTTTCAAGAGACACCCGAGCCTGATGACGCCGGCTTCAGCCTGCGCGTGATGGCCGCCCTGCCACCGCGTGCGCCCAGCCCCGAGCAGCGGCGGCGCGCGCGCTGGCTGCGTGTGGCGCAGTGGACGGCCAGCGGCACCGCAGCGTTGGGCTTTGCCGGCCTCTTGATGAGCGCCGGCCCGCAGTTCGATGCCGCGCATGCCCTGGCGGCGCTGAGCCTGCTGGGGCTGGTGATCTTTTGGTCCATCCCGAGCCGCTGGAGCGGGGGCTAGGGTCATGCCCGAGATGGCAGCACGTCAGAGGTGAGCAGCGCAAAATCGGCACCCCGCGCACTTCAGTTGTTGTCTGTGCCATGCGTCTTGCTTCAGTTGCCCTCGCTGCCGCGTTGATCGCGGCACCCTTTGTCGTCGCGCCCGCCAGGGCGGCTTCCACCGCTTCTGTCGCCTGGGCTGCGGTCGCGTCGGACGCCGACATGGCCCAGCAGTTCAGTCGCGCCAAGGCCGAGAACAAGCCGGTGCTGCTGTACTGGGGCGCCACCTGGTGCCCGCCCTGCAATCAGCTCAAGGCCACGCTGTTCAACCGCGCGGACTTCATCGAGCAGTCCAAGTCTTTCGTGGCCGTGGGCCTCGATGGCGATGCGCCGGGCGCGCAGAAGCTGGGCGAACGCTTCAAGGTGCGCGGCTACCCGACGCTGATCCTCTTCACTCCGGCCGGCCAGGAGATCACGCGCCTGCCGGGCGAGGCGGATGCGCCCCAGGTCGTCAAGCTGCTGCAGCTGGGCCTGGCCGGCGGCCGGCCCATCAAGGCGGTGCTGACCGATGCGCAAGCCAACAAAAAGCTCAGCGCCAACGAGTGGCGCCTGCTGGCCTTCTACAGCTGGGAGACGGACTACGACCAGCTGATCAACGCCAAAGACAAAGGCGCCGTGCTCTCGCGCCTGGCCCAGGCCGCCGAAGCCACCGCGCCGGAGGCCGCGCTGCGCCTGACGCTCAAGGCCCTGGCCACCGAAGGCACACCGCTGAAGCCCGACGCCGCCCTGCTGGCCCGCGTGCGCGCGGTGCTGGCCAACCCCGCGCAGAGCCGCGCCATGATGGACGTGCTCGTCAACGAGGCGCCCGACCTCGTCCGCAACCTCACACCCGATGCCGGCGCCGCCCGCACGGCCTTGGCGGCCGACTTCGAGCCCGCACTCAAGCGCCTGGAGCAGGACGCCAGCCTCTCGCGCGCTGACCGCTTGGGCGCCTTGCGCGCCCGCGTCGAGCTGGCCCGCATCGACCAGCCCAAGACCGACGTCAGCGCCAAACTGCCCGCCGCCTTGCAGCAAGAAGCCCGCGACGCCGCCCAGCGCGCGCACCGCGAGATCACCGATGGCTACGAGCGCCAGGCCGTGGTGACCGAAGCCGCTTATTTGCTGACCCGCGCCAGCCTGTGGAAGGACAGCGACGAGCTGCTGAAGAGCGCCATCGCGCGCAGCCACTCGCCCTACTACCTGATGAGCCAGCTCGGCAGCAATGCGCGCAAGCAAGGCCACAAGGCCGAGGCCCTGCGCTGGTACGAAGAAGCCTTCAACAAGAGCGAGGGCCCGGCCACGCGCCTGCAATGGGGCGCGGGTTACTTCAGCGCCCTCGTCGAGCTGGCGCCCGAGGACGCCGCCCGCATCGAGAAAGCCGCGAGCCAGCTCTTCAGCGAGGCGGCGGGTGACCCGAGCGCGTTTTATGAGCGCAGTGAACGCTCGCTCAAGCGTGTGGCCGAGCAGCTGACCGCATGGAACAAGGACGGCAGCAAGGCCGCCGTCATCGGCCGGCTCAAGACCCAGCTCGACGGCGTTTGCGGCAAGCTCGACGCCGCCGAGACCAAAGCGCGCGCGGCCTGTGGCAAGCTGCTCAAAGCATGAGTTCAGCCACACACACCCTCGCCCCCTCGCACTGCCCCAACTGCGCCCAGGACCTCGACCCACAGGACCGGTTCTGCCGCCACTGCGGGCAGGACACCGCCAACCACCCGCCAACGCTCTTTGAGTTCGTCCACGAATTCGTGGCGCACTACGTGGCCGCCGAGGGCAAGCTCTGGAAGAGCCTCGCGGGGCTGATGTTCCGCCCGGGATTTTTGACGCGCGAATATCTGGCCGGCCGCAAGCAGCGCTATGTGCTGCCGCTGCGCCTGCTGCTGACCTTTGGCCTGCTGTTTTTCTTCACGCTCAAGCTGATGCCGAGCGGTGCGGAGGTGCACGGCGGCGTGGCCGAGTCGCTTGAAGCACCCGCTGCGTCCGCATCATCGGCATCGTCCACCAGCGCGCCGCCACTGCGCTTGCCGACCGGCAAGCACGTCAACTTCAAACTCTCACCTGACGTGGTCGACAGCGTGCCGCCGTTTGCGCAGGACCGCGTGCGCCGCGCCGTCGCCCGCTGGCAGCAAGACCCCGAAGGCGCCACCCGCAGCACCCTGTCGGCCATGCTGGCCTGGGCGCCCTATGCGGTGCTGGCCTCGCTGCCCTTCTTTACCGCGCTGCTCAAGCTGCTCTACCGCCAGCAGCCCTATGGCGCGCACTTCGTCTTTGCGCTGCACCTGCACGCGGCCTGGTACCTGATGCTGACCTTCCTGGTGCTGGTGTCCTGGGAATGGACCCCCGCCGTCGTCGCCCTGTGGGCCAGCGTCTACGCCTGGATGGCGCTGCGCCGCGTCTACGGCAAGTCCTGGCTCGGCACGCTGCTGCGTGCGGTGCCCCTCTGCGTGGCCCACAGCCTGCTCATTGCCAACGGCTTCTTGCTGCTGGCGGTGACGGGGGCCTTGAGCGTGGGGTGAACACGAGGCGCGGTGCGGCTCAAGCCGCGACCTCGGGCAGCGTGACGAGCAAGTCCGTCACGCCGACGTCGATGCCAGCCTGGAAGAGCAGGGTCGTGACCTGGCCGCGGTGGTGGGTCTGGTGGTTGAAGAAATGCAGCAGCACGTCGCCGAGGCGGCGGCGGGAGGATGCGCCGGCCATGCTGGTGTAGCTGAGTGTGGCGTCGAGTGCCTCGGCGGTGACCTCGGGGGTCCAGCGCAGCACGAGGGCGTCCAGACGCTGGCGGTAGGCCCCGAGACCGGTCAAGTCGGCCGCCAGGGGTTCACGCAAGGAGCCGGGTCGGGGCAGGCTGGCCGTCTCGGCCAGCGCGGCGGCGCACAGCGGGTGCGCGGCAAAGCGATGCAGCCAGACGGTGTCGGCCACAGCAATGTGGTTGAGCGTGCCGAGGATGGAGCCGAAGAAGGCGCCCCGGTCGGCCGCCAGCTCGGCAGGCGTGAGGCGGGCGGCGGCCTCGTAGAGGCGCTCGTTCATCCAGCGGTTGTAGTGGGCAAAGCGGGCGAAGCTGTTGGGGCTCATGGGATGCAAGGGTGGGGTGGCGTCAGCTGCCGGCCGGCGGTTCCCAGAGTTCGAGCTTGTTGCCCTCGGGGTCCATCACCCAGCCGAACTTGCCGTATTCGGACTCGTCGACCTTGTCCATCACCTCGCAGCCCTCGGCGCGCAGCGCGGCGAGCAAGGCGTGCAGGTCGGCAACGCGGAAGTTGATCATGAAAGGCGCGGTGCTGGGCGCGAAGTAGCCGGTGTCGTCCTTGAAGGGGCTCCAGATGGTGGTGCCAGTGGGGCTGTCGTCGGCCCACTTGAAGGCCACGCCGCCCCAGGCTTCAACCGCGAGGCCCAGGTGCTGCTGGTACCAAGCGGCGAGGGCCTGAGGGTCGCGGGCTTTGAAGAAGATGCCGCCGATGCCGGTCACGCGTTGCATGCGCTTGCTCCTGACAGGGCTGCCATCACTGGCAGACAAAGACGCTGATGTACCACTTGGTCAGCTGCATGGATTCGCGCAGCGTGGTCTGCACACCGGCCTCGCCGATGCGCTGAGCCAGCAGTTTGGCAGCCTCGGTCTCCAGCGGCGCGTTGTAGCGGATCTCGTTGGCGGTGATGCCATAGCCCGGCTGCTGGTTGACGCTGTCGGGCAGGAAGCGCAGGCGCCAGCGGCCGGTCTCGCCGGGCTGCTGCAACTGGACAAGCTTGCGCGCAAGGGGCTCGGAGCTGGCCTGCTTGGCGGCGCAGTAGAAGACGTCGATGTCCATGCTGCCAATGGCGGTGCTGGCGGCCTTGGTGGCCGCCGCTGGCGGCGGTGCCGCGTTCTGCTGCGCCAGCTGCGCCTGTACCTCGTAGAACTTGGAGCTCTCGCTGGCCGAGCGCTTGACCTCGGGCGCGGTGGCGCTGACGGCCAGCACGCTGAGCAGCTTGTAGCGGAAGGGGTCCTCGGCGAGCGACTCGATCAGCACGCGCAGGGCCTCTTCGTCCTTGGCGGTCTTGTCCTTGCGCTCCAGGATCTTGCGCACCTCCTGGTAGAGGTCGAAGCTGAGCTTGCGGCCGGACTCAGTCTCTTTGAGCCGGGCCTCGGCTTCCTTGAGGCGCCGGTCGGTGTCGGCGAGCTGGATGTTCAGCTCCTTGAGCCGCTCGTCGAGCGGCAGGGCTTTCCAGGCCGCGAACACGGCGATTGCGGCGGAGGCGATGGCCAGGGCTTTGGATGTGGCGTCGAGGGTGATGGGCATGGGCGCGCCTCGGTTTGGTGGCTCTGGTTGGTGGGGCGCGCCGATGCTGCATCAGCTGCCGGACGGCCGCCAGACCACATTTGATGAGCGTCACATACACGGCTGGCGCGACGGCTTGCGCTCAGCCTGGCGGTGCTAGGCTGGCAGCCTGACACACCCTAAGGAGGACCCGCCCATGAAGACGCCCTTGATTGCCGCAGCCCTGACCCTGGCGCTGGCAGGCCTGGTGTCGCCTGCGCAGGCGCGCAGCCACCACACGGCAGGTGCCTCTGGCGTCTCCGCCGGCAAGCACGCCCCCCACCTGCAAGCCGCCAAGAAGGCGCACAAGAAACCTGGCAAGCACGGCAAGAAACACGTGAAGAAAAAGGCACACGCCGCTGGCTGAGCCGCTAGAGAGCGTGCTTGTGCATGCTTGTGCATGCGCCAACAAACACGGGCCGCTGATGCGGCCCGTTTGCATGGCACACGGCAGCGGCAGAGCCTGCGGTCTCAGTGCGCCTTGGGGCCGACGGTGGACTGCAGGTCGACGCGCACCACCGACTCGGGATAGTGCTGGCGGAACTGCTTGAGCAACTCGCCCTGGCGGATGGCCTCGGCCACGGCCCGTGCGATCTCGTCACGGTCGGCGCGCGGGATGCGCGCGCGAGACAGGTAGACGCCGACCTCGATAGGCGCCATGCCGGTGATGCGGCGGTAGTCCAGCGCGTCCTCGGGCCGGGGTGCAACGCTGTAGATCAAGGTGGCGGGCAGGATGGTGAAGTCGGCCCGGCCGCGCTTGAGCAGGGTGAGCACGGTGGGCAGGTCACCCACGACCTCGACCCGGCGCTGGGCCTCCAGGCTGCGCACGAACTCGTCGTACTCGTCGCCCCAGGAGTAGGTGCGCACGGTGACCAGGCGAGCCGTGGGGTGGCGGCGCAGGCCCTCCAGGTCGGCCGGCAGGTCGGGGCGGGGCCGCAGCGTGGCGATGTGGGGCACCTGGCGCACGATGGGCACGAACTGGGCCTGCGCCTCGCGCTCGGCCTTGCGGGTGGCGGGGACGAAGGCGTCTGCCTCCTGCACGTCGAAGAACAAGTAGAACTGCCGCGCCCGTGGCACGACACGGAAGCTGAACTGGCAGCCGGCCGCCGCCTGCGCGGCGCGCAGCAGGCCGGGGTAGACACCGGACACCTCGTCGCCCTCGACCACCACGGCGCGGCCCGTGGGCGCGACGGGGATGTCGAGCACGCGGCTGCAGGCCGCATGGCTGGCGCCGGCCATCAGGGTCAGGCCCGCACACAGCAAGGTCTTGAGACCGGCAAAAGACCGCGTCATGGATGCTCCACGCGCCTCCGCGACAGGCGGCTGCGCAAGCTGACGATTGTGGCCCTGTGGCGGCCGCGCGGTGCCGGTCAACCGCGCTCGAACTTGAACACGGCCATGCTGGCCATCAGATTGGGCTGCCAGCGCACGACGCGGCCGTCCTGCAGGCCAAAGCTGTCAAGCAGCCGAAGCTGGTTCTTGCGCGCCAGGATCTCGAAGTCGGCAAAGGTGCCGACGCGGATATTGGGCGTGTCGTACCACTCATAGGGCAGAGTGCGCGTGACGGGCATGCGCCCGGCCAGCACCTGCAGGCGGTTGGGCCAGTGCGCGAAGTTGGGGAAGCTGACGATGCCGGTGCGGCCCACGCGCACGGTCTCGTGCAGCATGGCCTCGGTGTTGCGCAGGTGCTGGAGGGTCTCCAGCTGCAGCACCACGTCAAAGCTCTGGTCGGCAAAGATGGACAGACCGTCTTCGAGGTTGAGCTGGATGACATTGACGCCGCGCCGCGCACAGGCCAGCACATTGGCGTCGTTGAGCTCGATGCCGTAGCCGGTGCAGCCCTTGTGCTGGATCAGATGCTGCAGCAGCTCGCCGGTGCCGCAGCCGAGGTCGAGCACGCGCGAGCCTGGCGGGACGAGGTCAGCGATGGCTTGCAAGGTGTTCATGCCAAACCCCCCGCGATGCGCTCGAAGTAAGCGCGCAGCACCCCGTGGTAGCGCGCGTCATCGAGCAGGAAGGCATCGTGGCCATGCGGTGCGTCGATCTCGGCGTAGGACACGTCGAGCCGGTTGTCGACCAGGGCCTTGACGATCTCGCGCGAGCGCGCCGGCGAGAAGCGCCAGTCCGTCGTGAAGCTGGCGAGCAGGAACTTGGCGCGGGCCGAAGCGAAGGCGGCGGAGAGATCGCCGCCGAACTCGCGCGCGGGGTCGAAGTAGTCGAGCGCACGGGTGATGAGCAGATAGGTGTTGGCGTCGAAGTACTCGCTGAACTTGTCGCCCTGGTAGCGCAGGTAGCTCTCGATCTGGAACTCGATGTCCTGGGTGCTGTAGCCCAGCTCGCCGGACTTGAGTTCGCGCCCGAACTTCTCGGCCATCACGTCGTCCGACAGGTAAGTGATGTGGCCGATCATGCGCGCCACGCGCAGGCCGCGTTTGGGCACCACGCCGTGCTCGTAGAAGTGGCCGCCGTGGAAGTCGGGGTCGGTCACGATGGCGCGTCGCGCGACCTCGTTGAAGGCGATGTTCTGGGCCGAGAGGTTGGGCGCGGTGGCAATGGCGATGCAGTGCTCGACCCGCTCGGGATAGCGCAGCGCCCAGTCCAGCGCCTGCATGCCACCCAGGGACCCGCCGAGCACGGCAGCCAGCTTCTGGATGCCCAGGCGGTCCAGCACGCGGGCCTGGGCATCGACCCAGTCGTGCACCGTCATGACCGGGAAGTCCGCGCCCCAGACGCGGCCGGTGGCCGGGTTGACGTGCATGGGGCCGGTGGAGCCAAAGCAGGAGCCGAGGTTGTTGACGCCGATGACGAAGAACTTGTCGGTGTCCACGGGCTTGCCCGGGCCGATCATGTTGTCCCACCAGCCTTCGCTGCGCTCCTGGCCTTCGTAGGTGCCGGCCACATGGTGCGAGGCGTTGAGCGCGTGGCAGACCAGGATGGCGTTCGAGCGGTCGGCGTTGAGCCGGCCGTAGGTCTCGACCATCAGGTGGTAGTCGTGGATGGTGGCGCCGCTCTGCAGTTGCAGCGGCTCAGGGAAGTCGAAGCGCTGCGGCTTGACGTGACCGAGACTGGCCATGTGATGAACCCCAAAACAGAACATCCGGCGACAGGACTAAAGCTGTGGCCGGATGCTGAGGTGAGGAAGCATTGCCCATCTTTAGCTGTACTTTTTGAGCGCCCGCAAGCCGGAACAAATCGGCGCTATGAGGCAGATTCTAGCTGCGGGCCGGACCGCCGTCACGTCCCGTCAGCGCCTCAGCCGACTCGCCTGGGCAAGCCTCTCTTCGGCTTGGCTGCCACTTTCGCCATTTCTTCGCACTTTGCGCACCCGCCGCCGGGGACAGGAGCGCACCAGCAGGCCTAGCATCCCCAGACACCCGACGGCTGGCC
>CALMQC010000021.1 GCA_937871895.1 uncultured Roseateles sp.
GTTCTTAGCATTGGTGATCGTGACGTCATGCGCATGGTCGGACTACCGTCATGGCTTGTGTCGGACAGCGACGAAGGCTACTTTCAGACGGCTATGAAACTGATCCACGACGATGTCGCACGGCAAGCCATCGTTGATCAGCTCAAAGCTACCGACGTCAAGGCCAAGCTCTTTCAACCTCCGCGCCCGGAGGATGAAACCGAGTTCGTCGACGCTTTTGACTGGATCTATCGCAATCACGAGGCCCTTCAGGCCAGTTCACACCACCTGCTGAAGGTCGGCGAGCCCATCCCTGCCTGAGCACCCCGTCATGAGCCAGAAACCGATCTACGTCACCCAGCCGCACCTACCCCCGTTCGAAGACTTCCTGCCCTACCTAAAAGAGGTGTGGGACAGCAAGTTCCTCACGAACGGTGGGCCGATGCACCAGAAGTTCGAGCGGGCGCTTTGTGAGTACCTTGGTGTGAATCAGGTTGCCCTCTTCTCAAACGGCACGTTGGCGCTGCTTACCGCGTTGCAGTCGCTGCGGATCACAGGTGAAGTGATCACAACCCCGTACTCCTTTGTCGCGACGGCGCATTCGTTGCTCTGGAACGGCATTAAGCCAGTGTTCGTGGATGTGGATCCGGTCAATCTGAACTTAGACCCATCCAAGATTGAAGCCGCCATCACGCCGCAGACCACCGCCATCATGCCGGTGCACTGCTACGGCCACCCGTGCGACGTCGCCGCAATCGAGCGAATCGCCGACACCTATAACCTGAAGGTCATCTACGACGCAGCGCATTCGTTTGGAGTTGAAGCCGACGGACAAAGTGTTCTGAACGCCGGGGACCTCTCCGTCTTGAGCTTCCATGCCACCAAAGTCTTCAACACCTTTGAAGGCGGCGCTATCGTCTGCAAAGACGCCAAGACCAAGCTTCGCATTGATCAGTTGAAGAACTTCGGCTTCGTGGACGAAGTGACTGTGGTGGCCCCCGGCATCAACGGCAAGATGAGCGAGTTCAACGCCGCGCTCGGCTTGCTTCAGTTGCAGCATGTTGACGAGGCTTTGCGCCTGCGGGGACAGATTGACGCGCAATACCGCCAAGCCCTCGCGGACATCCCCGGTATCGAATGCCTGCCCCCGAGTCCAGGCAGTAAGCACAACTATTCCTACTTCCCGATTTTGGTAAGGCCCGAGTACGGCATTTCGCGCGACGAGCTGTATACGGCCCTGCGCCGCGAGAACGTCTACGCGCGCCGCTACTTCTACCCGTTGATCAGCAGCTTCCCGATGTACCGCGCTTTGCCCTCGGCCGCGCCGGCAAACTTGCCCGTCGCAACACGCGCCGCGGAGCAGGTGCTTTGCCTGCCGATCTACCCGGACCTGACATCCTCACAGCAAGAGCAGATCGTCGACGTGATCCGTGCCCACCGGCGCTGAGTTTCCATGCGTCTGGCGATCATGCAGCCCTACTTCCTGCCTTACATCGGCTATTGGCAGCTGATGTCGGCGGTGGACGCCTTCGTCGTCTATGACCGCATCAAGTACACCAAAAAGGGCTGGATCAACCGCAACCGCATGTTGCTGAACGGTAGCGACACAATGTTCTCGCTCCAACTGGCGCAAGGCTCAGACTCATTGATGGTTTGTGAGCGGGAGCTAGCACCCGCGTTCGATCGGCACAAGTTACTGGCTCAGTTCGAAGGAGCGTACCGCAAGGCCCCCCAGTTCGAGGCGCTTCGGCCTTGGTTGCAGAGTGTGGTGCTGGACCCGGCGGCTAACCTGTTCGACTATCTCTGGCAGTCCATCGTCAAAGTGCGTGAACACCTGGGCCTCACCACCCGACTTATCGTCTCGTCGACGGTAGCGCACGACGAGCGCCTCAAGGCTCAAGACAAGGTGCTCGCGCTGTGCAAAGCGCTGGGCGCATCCACGTATATCAACGCCATTGGCGGCCTTGAGCTGTACGACCGAAGCGCCTTCGCAGCCTGCGGCATCGAGTTGAAGTTCCACAAGGCCCGACCCTTTGAGTACCCTCAATTCGGCGCCGCCTTCGTGCCCTGGCTGTCCATCCTCGATGTGCTGATGTTCAACCCGCCGGAGGCTGTGGCTGAGGCCGTCCGTACCCGATTCGAGTTGCTGTGACGCCCTACCGCTGGACCAAGTTAGGCCGCCCTTTCGTGCCCCAAGAGATCCAGGGCCGCCCATGGCTGCGCAGCTTTGCGCAGGCACCCCACGTGCTTCATCTGCCAGACCGGCTGCGGGTCTACTTCTCGTGCCGCCCTGAGCCCGACACCCGGGGCCAGTTCGTTTCGTACTCGGCCTGGGTCGACCTCGACCGCCGAGACCCCCTGCGGGTGATCGATATGGCCGAACAGCCCATCCTGTCGCTCGGGGGTCTGGGCTGCTTTGATGAATTCGGCACTTACCCGGTTTCGGTCATCCCCCAGGGTGGTGTGCTGCGCGCCTACTACGCTGGCTGGACGCGCTGCGAGTCAGTCCCTTTCGACACCGCCATCGGCACTGCCGTCAGCCGAGATGGCGGCAGGACCTTCCAGCGCGAAGGCGATGGCCCTCTGCTGGCAGCCAGCCTGAACGAGCCGTACGTCATCAGTGGGCCGAAGATTCGGCGCTTCAACGTGCCGGGCATGGGTCAATACCAACTCTTCTACATCGCCGGCCGCACTTGGAAGCGGGTCGACGGCAAGCCTGAGCCGGTCTACAGGATTCGCATGGCCACGTCGGACGACGGCCTGCACTGGCAGCGCCTTGACCGCGACCTGATCGAGAGCCGCATCGAGCCCGACGAGGCTCAGGCCAGCCCCGATGTCTTCGAATCCGGGGGGCGTTTCCACATGTTCTTTTGCTACCGCTACAGCGCTGGCTTCCGCGGCAAGGAGAAGGGCTACCGCATTGGCTACGCTTCCAGCACCGACCTCGTGACCTGGACTCGCGACGACGCTCGCGCCGGTCTCGATGTCTCGACAGAAGGCTGGGACAGCGAGATGGTCGCCTACCCGCACGTCTTTGAGGTCGACGGTGTAACCTACCTTGCATACCTTGGCAATGGCGTCGGCCGTGAGGGCTTTGGCATTGCGCGCCTCGAAGGAGCGCTTTGATGCACTGGCGCAAGATCGGCCGGATCTTCAACCCCTTCGATCACGCACTGCCCGGTGCGGGGGCGGGCTTTGCGCAATCACCGCAAGCGGTGGTGCTGCAGGACCGGGTGCGCATCTATTTCGCTAGCCGGGCCCGCGACGAGTTCAACGGCAAGTTTCTGAGCCAGGTCGCCTTTGCCGACTTCTCCCGCGATCTGCAGACTGTGCTCGGCGTCAATGCCGCGCCGGTGTTGCCGCTTGGCGGCCTGGGCAGCTTCGATGAGCACGGCATCTTCCCGTTCAGCCCAACCGTCGTCGGCAACGAGATCTGGGCCTACACCACCGGCTGGAGTCGTCGCGTAGCCGTCTCCGTCGAGACCGCCGTGGGCCTGGCCATCAGCCGTGATGGCGGCCTCAGCTTCGAGCGCGCCGGGCCCGGCCCTGTGCTCGGGCCTAGCCTTCACGAGCCCTGCCTGGTCGGCGACGCCTTTGTGCGCTACTTCAACGGCGTCTTCCACATGTGGACCATGTTCGGCACCGGTTGGAAGCAATTCCCCGGCGAGTCCGCGCCCGACCGCATCTACAAGATCGGGCACGCCACTTCGCCGGATGGCATCCACTGGAGTAAGGACGAAGGCCGCGCCCTGGTTCCAGACCGGCTCGGGCCTGACGAATGCCAAGCCCTGCCTTCGGTGATCCAGGTCGACAACCGCTATCTGATGGTGTTCTGTTACCGCGAGGCCTATGGTTTTCGCAACGATCCATCGCGCAGCTATCGGCTCGGCCAGGCCTGGTCCGACGATCTCGTCAACTGGACCCGCGCCGACGACTTGCCGCGCTTCGAGCGCGAGGCTGGTGCCTGGGACACCGACATGGTGTGCTACCCGCACCTGAGCGAGATCGACGGCCGCATCGTCCTGCTCTACAACGGCAATGCCTTTGGCCGCGAAGGCTTTGGCGCTGCGGTGCTGGAGCCGTGAGCACATTGCGTTTGGCCCTTGACGAGGCCGATGCTGCGCAACTGCTGGCCCATCTGCAGGCCGCCGACGCGAACTTCGTGCCCCCACTGAGCAGCCGGCTCGATCTCGCCCCCTACGCCGACAAGCTCGCGGCGCGCGCGCGACGCATCGAAGCCTGGGACGGCGATTTGTTGGCTGGGTGCATTGCGATATACGCCGACGACGCAGACCGCGGCGGGTACATCAGCAATGTCAGCGTGCTGCCAAGCCACCAGGGGCAGGGCCTCGCCGGCCAGTTGCTGGAACGCACCGTACTGCTCGCCGTCGAGCTTGGGCTGCCGCGCATCCGTCTCGAGGTCCACCCCGACAATGCGCCGGCGCGTGCGCTGTACCGCCGCCATGGCTTCCGCTCCGCGCCCTCGCCAGCCGGTGACCCCTCCCTCATTCTTGAACGAGTGCTTTGATGAGCAACCCCCGCGACTACAACGCCGAGCACGCCGACAACGCGCGCCAGTACGCCTACGGCTTCGACTTTGACGTCATTCACCCGCTGATGGTGCGCTCGTTCGCGCCCTTCTTCAGGCCAGGCAGCATGCTGGAACTTGGCAGCTTCAAGGGCGACTTCACACGCCGGCTTACCGAGCACTTCAGCGACATCACCTGCGTCGAAGCGTCGGACCAAGCCATGCAAGAAGCCAAGCAACGGCTGGGGGACAAGTTCCAAGGCTTCAACGCGCTTTTTGAGCAGGTACATCTGCCTCGCCGCTACGACAACATCGTCATGACCCACGTGCTGGAGCACCTGGATGACCCCATTGCCGTGCTCTCGCGCATCAACCGCGAATGGCTTGCGCCCGGTGGCCGCTTCTTCCTGGCCTGCCCCAACGCCAATGCGCCGTCGCGCCAGATCGCCGTGAAGATGGGTTTGATCGACCACAACGCAGCTGTCACGCCGGCCGAGGCGGAGCACGGCCACCGCTGCACCTATGCGCTCGATACGCTGGAGCGCGATGCCACACGAGCCGGCCTCAAGGTGCTGCACCGCTCGGGCATCTTCTTCAAGTCACTGGCCAACTTCCAGTGGGACCGTTTGCTGAAGACCGACATCATCAGCCCTGCCTATCTGGAGGGCTGCTTCCAGCTTGGTCAGCAGTACCCGGACCTTTGTTCTTCGATTTACTTGGTCTGTGAACCCGGAGCTTGAACGAAGTGCCTCGTCCACGCGTCGTTTGGCTAACAGGTCTCTCTGGTGCCGGCAAGAGCACCTTGGCCGAAGGGCTCGCCGCGAAATTGCGAGTTCAAGGCGAGCGAGTTGCCATTCTTGACGGCGACGCCCTCCGGCGTGGCCTTTGCTCAGATCTCGGTTTCACTGCTGCCGATCGCGTTGAGAACATCCGCCGCACAGCGGAAGTGGCTCGTCTGATGCTCGATCAGGGGCTCTGGGTCGTCGTTGCACTCATCTCGCCCTTTCGGCGCGACCGATCCCTTGCCCGAGCTCGATTCGCCCAGGGCGATTTTGTGGAGGTCTACGTGGACGCTCCGCTCGCGCTGGTTGAAACCAGAGACCCCAAAGGTCTCTATGCGCGCGCACGGCGCGGTGAACTTCGCGAGTTCACTGGCATCGACTCCCCTTACGAGCCCCCCGAGTCGCCGGAACTTCGGATCGAGACTGGCCGCTGCACGGTTCCAGAAGCCATCTCGGCCTTGCTCGTAGCTTTGGATACCAGCGCCCGATGACACTCCGCATCTGCCCGGATCTCTCTGAAGTCCAGACTCAGCGATTCGCCTCTCGCTCACGGATGGCGTCGTCCAGGCCCAGGATCAACGCTGGGCGTTGGGGCAGCACTTGCTCCAACTGAAAGCGTAGGCCCAGCAGCTGAAGCACGAATCCGGGCGCGGCCCAGCCCTGAGTAACACCGGTGGAGATGTCCATCTTCATGGACACATGGCTTCGCACGCCCTCTGCCTCCATATCGACCAGTGCTTGTCGGAGGCCGCGAATCGATACCTCGACTTCCGGCCATGGCATGGCCAACACCACTTTCCGCGTCTCCTCCCGAAGCCACGGCGA
>CALMQC010000022.1 GCA_937871895.1 uncultured Roseateles sp.
AGCGCATTTCCCAGCGATCTAGACTTGCGTCTGTCATGCCGTAAAGCTCTAGCGTGTTCCGGCCAGAGCGCATTTCCCAGCGATCTAGACTGCGGATCTCGTTCATGTCCTGCGAGAAGCGGTTCCGGCCAGAGCGCATTTCCCAGCGATCTAGACTCACCAGGCCGTGCATGACCGCATCGTCATCGTTCCGGCCAGAGCGCATTTCCCAGCGATCTAGACTCGTTCGCGGCATTCGTTGTGGGTGCATTACGTTCCGGCCAGAGCGCATTTCCCAGCGATCTAGACTAGATCGGCAGCAACCCCTTGATTCGTCAAGGGGTTGTTTGCTTTTGGGCTCAGAAAAAGCATCGGGGCGAAGTCAAAAGAGGTCGAACTGATCAGGCGTTTTCAGTGGCGCCTGCTTGGCGCGGCCATGGAAACTGATGATGCGCTCGTACTGCTTGTCGGTGAACTGCAGGATGTTCACTTTGCCGCCAGCAGGCAAGGCGGATTGCACTAGCCGACAGTAGGTGTCGACTTGCGTGCCACTGGTACAGAGGCGCAGGTAGACGCTGAACTGGCTCATCTCGAAGCCCATGTCGAGCAACGCGTTGCGGAAGTCGGTGGCGGCCTTGCGCTCGGCCTTCTCGACCACCGGCAGATCGAACATCACGAGCATCCACATGAGGCGGTAGCCCGAGAGCATGGGCGGCTCAGTCGCCGCCCAGTTCGGCCGCCAGGGCAAGCGGCAGCCCGGGCAGCGGCAGGTCGAGCTTGTCGCGCTCACCGAGGTAGACCTGGGCCAGTGAGGTCGCGAGGCGTTGGGTGCAGACCATCACGGGTGTGGCGCCCAGCGGGGTCTGCATGTCGTCGAAGAGGCTGCGCACCAACTCGCGCTTGGTGGTGGGGTCGACCAAGGCCTGACCACTACGCTGCAGTTGCCAGACCTTGAGGTCGACAACGGGCCGGAAGGGCTCCATCAGGTCATCGACCAAGCGCATGGCGTTGTTGGCATGGCTGTGATGCAGGCCGATCCCGGCGTGCAGACCGGCAGCAATGACCGACCGGGCGGTGCAGGCTCGCAGCACGGTGTAGCCGTAGTTCAAGAGGGCATTGAGGCCATCGCCTTCTTGGTCGCGCCGGAAGTTGGCGCCAAAGAGTTGGCGCCAGTAGTGGCGGGCACCTTGTGCTTCGTGGTTCTCCGGGTCTCCACTGCGCACGCGGCTGGCCATCTGCGTCAGTGGTGCCGGGCTATGGCCTGCGGCTTCTAAAGCAGCGGCCTGTTGCTCCAGCTTGGCGCGGACGACTGCGGCCCACAGGCGCTTGCGCGTCGGCTGGCTGGCGCCGAGCTGGGCATCGATGCGGCGCGATTGCTCGAAGTTGCCGTCAGTGGGCCAGAGCATGCCAACGACCATGTGGTTGGCGCCGCAGAGCACAAACGGTGCGCCACGTTCAGCCAGGGCGACCAGCAGGTTGTTGGTGTAGCTGAGGCCGTGGGCGTTGGCGATGACGGCGGCGATGTCGTCGAGCGCCACCTGGCCGAGCTGCCGACGCTCGCCATCAGTGTCATGCACGGCCATGAAGCCCCGCTGGACACTGAGGTGGCGGTGGTCGTCGGCAACTTCGACGATGCGGCCGAGCATGAGGACCGCTCAGCCGGCAAAGCCCGGATCGTTCAGCCGCCCATCGGGTGAGATGGTGACGCGGCGTGCCTTCGCTGCTTGCAATGACCCGGCCTGCTTGTAGGTATAGCGCCAATCGCCTTCGCGATCACGGTTGCGAGCATCGACATTGGCCTCCTGGTGGTCGGCAAGGCTGAGCCGGCCGGCCGCGTTGATGGAGGCAATGCGCATCACCCGCAAGCGTCCATCGATCTCAAGCTTGATGAAGTCATCGATCATCAAGCGCATCACGAGGGGTCTGCCGCTGAGGCTTTGGGTCGGGTGGCTAAGTGCATCAACACCACGTTCACGAGCCACGCGGTAGGCCTCGAATGTGGCCGTGACCTCGCCTTGCCAACGTCCTGACTCGCTGCGCACGATCTCAATGCCGTGATTGCCATCGGGCACATAGCCCTTGTAGGCGCGAGGCTGTCCCTTGTCATCCAAGCCATGTCTCGCCAACTGCTGCGGCGCACGAACGGGGGCCACGTATTCAACCGTGCGCCCTGCTTCACCGTCAGCGCGGGTGCGCTGCACCACTGAGCCGTCCGGCCGAATGCCGTGGGCGGTCTCCTTGAACATGCTGCCTTCAAAGCCGTGATCTGGTCTGTGGCTGACCCAAATGCGGGCTACCGCACGTGCCACATGTTCTCGATAGCTTGCCCACGGCAGAGGCATGTCATCAACCAGTCGATCTAGCGCGCGCTCCCGCGCGGAGGCGCTGGCTTGCGCAAAGCGCTGCAGCAACCCCTGATCGGTAACCCCAATCACGCAGGCGTCCACGGCGTGATGGCGGTGGTCGTTGCGGTTCTTTTCGCCGCGCAGGCCAAGCATGTCGTTGAGGCCGAACTTGCCGCGCAATTTGGCTGTCATCTGACCTGGAATCACGCGTGTGCCTTGCGGGCAGATCAGGCTCAGGTACTCGCGTGCAACGCGGCTCAAGTACCGAGTGTCGTTCAGGGCGCGAGCAAGGAACCCGGCATCGTCGCGTAGCCACTGTTGGTAGCCATCAGCGGCAAAGCGATAGCGCTTGTTCTTGGGCATGGCTTCCGCGCGCAACAGCATGGCTGCGTAGTCAAAGCCGGGTTGGGGATGCTCGCCAAAGGCTTGCCAAGGGGTGCGGTTGCCCTTGATCCGGTTGGCTTGGCGAAGTGCCACAGTTTTGTTGGCCAGGCTGTCGTCCAGCGTCATCGAAAAGGGCAGGATGTGCTCGATCTCAGCCTCGCCGTTGAACAACATCGCAAACCCGATCTGAGCGCCGCTGTAGGGGCAGCAGCGATCAGCGGCGTTCTTGAGGTTGAGCTCCTCCCACAGCTGAACCTTTTGGAGGTCGTCAGCCTTGACCCGCTCTTCACTGATGCTGAGATGTGCGGCGATCTCGCTGCGGTACTTTCGATTGCGGGTTTGTCGTTCTGCCTGGCGCTTGTTCTCTTCTTCTCGCTGCTCCCGGCTCTGCTTCAGGTCGCGGGCCAGCTCGACGATCACTTCGCTGGGGTGGCCGTAGCGTTCGATCAATGCGTTCACCACGGTTCGCACTTGGTTGAGACCGATGTGCACCGTAGGGTTGGGGATGCGGCCGAAGCGCCGCTCGGGAGGGTCTTCCGGTGCGCCGGTGCCGAAGCCCACATGGCGCTGCAGCGCCTCGCCGTAGTAGGGCAGCGTAGGAAGGATCTCCCCCGTGGCGGATGGCGAGAGTTGGCTGTGATGCTCGAAGCCTGCAGCAATCACTGCCTTGTCATAAGTGATGACTTCGGCTCGCAAGGCTGGTAACAGCCGCGCCAAAGCTTCTGCGCTCAGGCTGCCGTAACCCTCCGGCAAACCGGCGTTGGCGATGCGCTCAGCGAGGGATTCATCAATGCCCGTCTCCGCCTGCAGCCAGTCGATCAGCGCCGCTTCGCTCTCCTCGGTCACGAGTCGTTGAACGATGACGTCTTGCTTGGCCTCGTTGAAATCGAACCATGCAGGGCCGAAGTGTTTGGCATCGCCCAGGATGGCGTTCGTGGTGTTTCCCTTCAACTCTTGGCGTTTCGGGTCTTCAAAGTTGAATTGAACAGCCCCTGACAGTCCGAGCAACTTCTTGATCTGGGTGAAGCTGCGCTTGGCGTGCCGATCGAGGGCTGCAGCCAAGGTGTCTCGCTGTGCCAGCGTCAGCGCCTGCTCGCCCAGGCTGGCGTTGAGGATGCGCAGGTGGTTCAGCTCCTGATAGATGCGTGCACGTTGGCTGCTGGGCAATGCGAGAGGGGCGCGTGGCAGGGAGGGAAGCAGCGTGCATCGTCCCGGCGTGACTGGCCGCAGCTTGCGTTGAAACAGCAGCACGTCCTTGAGACGTGCCCCGGCTGTCTGGGTGAACTGCGCAGGATTGAGTTCGGCTTGTTTGGCCCACAGCGCGTCGAACTCCTGTTCGATCATCGCGCGATCGATGTAGAGGTCGTAGCCCAACACCGCGCCGGTGCGGATATTGAGCTTGGGTCTTGCACGCTGACCAAGGCCAGCAATGCGTCGGCGCTCAAGCAATTCGCCCACGCTGCGCAAGTTTTCAGCCTCAATCGCTTTGCGCAGCTCTCCAACCGCCTTCTTAAGGTGGCCGGAGTCCTTTTCCTTGCTGTCCGTACGTCGATTGCTCTTGAAGCCCCGACGTTGGTTGATGTGGAACAGCGCCCGCGCGAACTCGGCGGGTGTGAGGGCCTGATCCAGGCCCTTGGCTCGCAAGGTGTAAGGGTTGAGGGTTTCAAGGGCTTTGCGTTGGGCTTCGTCAGCCGGAAAGAAGCCCAATTCAATCAGCGCCTGCTTCATCCGTGCTTTGCGCTTGAGCAGCCGGTCGCGGCGACGACGCATCGCTCGGGCGTTGCGTCGAGTGACGGCTAGCGAGCTGCCATCCTTCGGATTGCGCCCATCCGAGAAGATGCGAACGCCCGCCTTGATGACCGCACAAGGCTCATCCCGTTCGTTCAATCTGAGCATGGCCCACCCGAGCGAGGTGGAGCCCAAATCCAGTGCGAGCCGATATCGCATCTTTCCCATTGCGTGCCTCCCTGCTTGCCGTCAGCCCAACGGTGCTGCTAGAGTCTAGACGTTCATTTCGCTGGGAAATGCGCTCTGGACGCTAACAAGCTGAAGCGAGTTTTCGCCAGATGCACCAAATGGAAGGCCGGGTATATCCCGGCCTTCGTCTTTTATGCGGCGCAACTTGCGCAGCCACTGCGCAAGCCAGCCCCCCACTCACTCCGCCTTGAACAAGTGCAGGTAGGTACGGCTCACCGGCAGCACCTCGGGGCGGTGCTTGAAGTGCAGGTCGGCCTTTTCGTTGAGGCCAGGGGTGACGTGGCTGACGGCGTTCAGGTTGACGACGACGGCGCGGTGCACTTGCTGGAACTGGGCGGGGTCGAGCTGTTCGAGCAGGGCCTTGAGCGAGGTGCGGATCAAGGCCTCGGCGGGGCGGCCGGCGTCGCCGCGCCAGGCGACGAGGGTGTATTTTTCGTCGGACTTCAAGTAGTCGATGTCGTCCACCGGGATGAGGCGCACCGAGCTGCCGACGGCGGCGCGGATCCAGCGCAGCGGCTGGGCCGCCGAGGCGCTGGCGGCGGGCTGAAGGCGTTCGGCCAGTTGCTGGAGCAGGGCCTCGGTGGCGATGGCGGGCTGTTCGAGCCGAAGGCGTTCTTGAAGGCGTGCCACCGTCTGGGCCAGGCGCTCGGGCTGCACGGGCTTGACGAGGTAGTCGAACACGCCGGCCTCGAAGGCCTGTAGCGCGTAGTGGTCAAACGCGGTGATGAAGACGAGGTGGGCGCGACCGCCGATGCGCTGCGCGACCTCGATGCCGCTGAGGCCGGGCATGTGCACGTCCAGGAAGCAGACCGTGGGCCGAAGGGCCTCGAAGCGATCCAGCGCCTCAACGCCATTGCGCGCCTCGGCCACCAACTGCAGCTCGGGCCAGTGCCGGGCCAGCAGGCTGCGCA
>CALMQC010000023.1 GCA_937871895.1 uncultured Roseateles sp.
AAGACCGAGTTGGCTTTTCTGGCCCATTTGCGCCTGCAAGCCACCAATGGCCATCGCGGCCTGTATGTGGCTTTGCCAACCCAGGCCACCAGCAATGCCATGTTCGACCGGACCACGGTGTTTTTGGAAAGTTTTGCATCGGGCGCAAAACGCGATATTCAACTCGCCCACGGTGGCGCCTTGCTGGACCAGCGTATCCACCATTTGCGCAACGTGGATGCCTCAGCGCAAGAAGCGCTCACTTCATCCGCCTGGTTTTCCCAGCGCAAGCGCCCGCTGCTGTCAGCTTACGGCGTTGGCACCATTGACCAGGCCTTGTTTGCCGTCCTGAATGTCAAGCACCACTTTGTCCGCTTGTGGGGCCTGGCCAATCGTGTGGTGGTGCTGGACGAAGTGCACGCCTACGACACCTACACCAGCGGCTTGCTGGAGGCTTTGCTTTCGGGCGAGCCCGAGGTGATCCGCGTTCAGCTCTCGCGCGAGGGCCGGGCTTTGGATGGGCGCGTGTTGCCTGATGCGCTGGTGGATGACTGGCTGGCCGTGATGCACGACGAGCGGCTGGACCGCTGCCTGCCGGGCGTCGAGCCCTATCTGTCGCAACGCGCGGTCTACCGCATCCTGCAGACACGGGGCGTGCGGGCCTGGCATCAGTTGCGGCGGCCCAATTGGTCACAGGCCATGCAGCCCGGCGGCCAGGGTCCGCGCCTGCAGGCGCCGCCGATCACGACGCAGCAGGTCGAGTGGCTGGAGTCTTCGGGCGTCGAAGGCGCCGAGAACTGGGCCGTGCCGATGGGCTGGCGTACCGAGCGCCGATTCCTGTGGCGCGGTGCGATGCGCGCCGAAGGCTTTGCGTTCGAGATGCAGCTTGGGGCCGACGAGCGCTTTGGTGTGTTCCTCGACCTCATTGCCGGCGCGACGGACGACCGCGTGGAGACCCGCCAACGCCTGCGCTGGGTGCCGCCGGGCGAGTTCGTGATGGGCTCGCCTCCGAACGAGGAGGGCCGTGACCCGGCCGAGGGCCAGCTGCGCACCGTCGAGCTGACGCGGGGCTACTGGATTGCCGACACCGCGTGCACGCAGGGGCTATGGCGCGCAGTGATGCAGGACGAAGACGCTCGTGACTGGCTGCCCAAGCTGGACCGGCTGCCGGTGGTCAACGTGTCGCCTGAGCAGGCAGAGCGCTTCGCGCAGCGGCTGCAGGCTGAGATGAGTGGCAGCGAGGTGCGATTGCCCAGCGAGGCCGAGTGGGAGTGCGCCTGTCGGGCCGGCACGCGTGGGCCGTTTGGTCTGAGCGTGGTTTCTCCCGAGACGGTCAACGTCAACAGCGAGGCGCGGGTGGAGGTGGGCTCAAAGCCGCCGAATGCCTGGGGGCTGTTTGAGATGCACGGCAATGTGGGCGAGATCTGCCGGGACTTGCTGAGTCCGCAAGACCGTGCGCCCAACAACCGCACGGACCCTGAGGGCCGGGTGGAGCTGGAAATCGCGGTGCGGGGCGGTTCAAAGGTAAAGAACTTGGCGGCTGCACGCAGTGCTGCCGTCAAAACCTTGTTCCTGAACGAGCGGCGCGACGACATTGGCTTCCGCTTCATCCTCCGCGCCGCCTTCAATCCTCCGACGACGTAGCCGGCGCCCAGCCCAGCGGCGCGGGCAAGTGGCTGAGGATGCGGTGGCGCAGGCCGGCGTACTGGCTGTCGGCCTCGACCGGCCCCGAGACACCTGCCAAAGGATCCTGGTTCTGCGCAAAGGCCTGGTCCAGGTCGTCCCAGTCGGCCTCGGTCAGCAGCTTGAGGGCGGCGGGCAGCACGTCCTCTTCCTCGCGGCGCATGTGGCTCAAGTACCGGGTGGCGAAGTGGTTGAGCTGGTGCTGGAACTTCTCGCGGCGGGATTCGCCCATTTGCTCCCAGGCCAGCAGGCTGTGCTGCAACTCGCGGATGGTGCGCT
>CALMQC010000024.1 GCA_937871895.1 uncultured Roseateles sp.
CGAACTACCCGTTTCAATTGCAGGAGATCGCCGTATGAACTTTAAACAAAAAACACAACTGGCCCTCGCTGCCATTGCGCTGACAGCTAGCAATTTGGTAGCAGCCCAAACGACGCTGCTGAACGTTTCCTACGACGTGGCGCGTGAGTTCTACAAGGACATCAACACGGCCTTCGCAGCCAATTACAAGAAGACCACCGGCAAGGACATCAAGGTCGACCAGAGCCATGCCGGTACCTCCACACAGGCGCGCGCCGTGAACGACGGCTTGGACGCCGACGTGGTGACCTTCAACACCACCACCGACATCGACTTCCTTGCCACCAACGGCGTCGTGGCCAAAGACTGGCGCGCCAAGTTCCCGCACGCGGCTTCGCCCACCAGCTCCACCATGCTGTTCCTGGTGCGCAATGGCAACCCCAAAGGTATCAAAGACTGGGATGACCTGATAAAGCCCGATGTCAAGGTAGTGGTGGTCAACCCCAAGACGGGCGGCAACGGGCGCATGGCCTACCTCGCGGCCTGGGGCCAGGTGCGCAAGAAAGGCGGCACCGACGCCCAGGCCCTCGACTACGTGACCAAGCTCTACAAGAACGTGCCGGTGCTGGCCAAGGGCGGGCGTGACGCCACCAGCATCTTCCTGCAACGCAACATCGGCGACGTGCTGATCACGTTCGAGTCCGAAGTGGTGTCGGTGGACCGCGAGTTCGGCGCCAACAAGGTCGATGCCATTCACCCCTCCATTTCCATCGTGGCGGAAAACCCGGTGGCCGTGGTCGAGCGCACCGTGGCCAAGAAAGGTACCACCGATGCGGCCAAAGCCTATTTGAATTTCCTGTATTCGGACGAAGCCCAGGAGATCGCGGCGCAACACGCCATCCGCCCGACCAAGGACGCCATCCTGAAGAAATACGCCAGCACCTTCAAGCCGATCACGCTGTTCAGGGCGGAGGACTATTTCGGCTCTCTGGCCGAGGCGCAGAAAGTGCATTTCAACGACGGCGGCCAGTTCGACAAGCTCTACACGGTCAAGTAAATGGTGTCTGCGGTTTTCTCCGGACCAAAGCGCGCGCAAAAACGCGTGCTGCCCGGCTTTCACTTGACCCTGGGCTACACGCTGTTCTACCTGGGACTGATCGTGCTGCTGCCCTTGTCGGCGCTGCTGTTCAAGACCTTCACCCTCACCTGGGACCAGTTTGTGGCTGCCGTGGCCAGTGAGCGCGTGCTGGCCTCGTACCGACTCACCTTTGGCGCCTCGTTCCTGGCGGCCCTGGTCAACGCGGTGTTTGGTCTGCTGGTGGCCTGGGTGCTGGTGCGCTACCGATTTCCCGGCAAGAAAATCGTCGACGCCCTGGTGGACCTGCCCTTTGCCCTGCCTACCGCCGTGGCCGGCATTTCGCTGACCGCTTTGCTGGCCAGCAACGGCTGGATCGGCGGCCTGCTCGAGCCCCACGGCATCCAGCTCGCCTTCAATCCTAACGGCGTGGTCATTGCGCTCATCTTCATCGGCCTGCCCTTCGTGGTGCGCACGGTGCAGCCGGTGCTCGAAGACGCGGAAAAGGAACTGGAAGAGGCCGCCACCAGCCTCGGCGCCACGCGCTGGCAGACCTTCCGCCACGTCATCTTCCCGACCATCGCCCCGGCCCTGCTCACCGGCTTTGCCATGGCCTTTGCACGTGGCATGGGCGAATACGGCTCGGTCATCTTCATTGCCGGCAACATGCCCATGGTGTCGGAGATCACGCCGCTCATCATCATCGGCAAGCTGGAGCAGTACGACTACGCCGGTGCCACCGCCGTGGCCACGGTCATGCTGTTCTTCTCATTCGTCATGCTGCTGGTCATCAACGCGCTGCAGTCGTGGCAGCGCAAACGCTCGGGGATGCCGACATGAGCAACGTAACGAAACGATCTGCCCGCGCCGGTACCACCGAGCCCGCATGGGTCAAATGGACGCTGATCGGCATTGCGCTCGGCTTCATGACACTGTTCCTGGCCCTGCCGCTGGCGGCCGTGTTCACCGAGGCGCTGCGCAAGGGCACCGACGTGTTCCTCGAAGCCCTGAAGGAACCCGATGCCTGGTCGGCTATCCGCCTGACCCTGCTGGTGGCCGCCATTGCCGTGCCGCTGAACCTGGTGTTCGGTGTGGCCGCGGCCTGGGCCATTGCCAAGTACGAATTCCGTGGCAAGGCCTTCCTAACCACGCTGGTGGATCTTCCGTTCTCGGTATCGCCCGTCGTGTCGGGCCTGATCTATGTGCTGCTGTTCGGCGCCCACGGCTGGTTCGGGCCCTGGCTGCAGGCCCACGACGTGAAGATCATCTTTGCCGTGCCCGGCATCGTGCTGGCCACCATCTTCGTGACCTTCCCCTTCATCGCCCGCGAGCTGATCCCGCTGATGCAGGCCCAGGGCACCGAAGAAGAACAGGCCGCGCAGGTGCTGGGCGCCAGCGGCTGGCAGACCTTCTGGCACGTGACCCTGCCCAACATCAAGTGGGGCCTGATCTACGGCGTCATCTTGTGCAACGCCCGCGCCATGGGCGAGTTCGGCGCGGTGTCGGTAGTGTCGGGCCACATCCGCGGCCAGACCAACACCATGCCGCTGCACGTCGAGATCCTCTACAACGAGTACCAGTCGGTCGCAGCGTTTGCCGTGGCCTCGCTGCTGGCGCTGCTGGCACTGGTCACCCTGGTGATCAAGTCCTTTGTCGAGTGGCAGTTTGAGCGCGCCGAGAAGGCCGCCACCAACCTGCCCCCAGAAAAACCCCTCGCGGCTGTTGCCGCGGTGTGATGTGAGCACCCCATGAGTATTGCCATCCGTAACGTCAGCAAAGCCTTCGGCAACTTCCATGCCTTGAAGGACGTGAACCTGGACATCGAATCGGGCGAACTGATCGCCCTGCTCGGCCCTTCGGGCTGCGGCAAGACCACGCTCTTGCGCATCATTGCCGGGCTGGAAACGGCCGACCAAGGCAACATCCTGTTCAGCGGCGAAGACACCACCGACGTGCATGTGCGCGAGCGCAACGTCGGCTTCGTGTTCCAGCACTATGCACTGTTCCGCCACATGAGCGTGTTCGACAACGTGGCCTTCGGCCTGCGCATGCGCCCCAAGGCCACACGCCCTTCGGAAGCCGCCATCAAGCAGAAGGTGATGGACCTGCTGAAGCTGGTGCAGCTCGACTGGCTGGCCGACCGCTTCCCCGCCCAGCTCTCAGGGGGCCAGCGCCAACGCATCGCCTTGGCTCGCGCTCTGGCCGTGGAGCCCAAGGTGCTGCTGCTGGACGAACCCTTCGGTGCGCTCGATGCCAAGGTGCGCAAGGAACTGCGCCGCTGGCTGCGCCGCCTGCACGACGAACTGCACGTGACCAGCATCTTCGTCACCCACGACCAGGAGGAAGCCCTGGAAGTGGCCGACCGCGTGGTGCTGATGAACGCCGGCAACATCGAGCAGGTGGGCACCCCGCAGGACGTGTGGGACCACCCGGCTAGCCCCTTCGTCTATGGCTTCCTCGGCGACGTGAACCTGTTCCACGGTCGCGCCCACGAGGGCGAGATGCAGATCGGCGAAGACCACCAGGGCGTGCGCCTGCAAAGCCCGGAACACGCCGGGGCGCAGGATGCCAAGGCCCTGGCCTACGTGCGCCCGCACGACCTCGACATCACGCGCTACAGCGCGGGCCAAGCCCACCAGGGCATCGCCGCCAAGCTGGTCCGTGCCATCGTGGTCGGACCGATTGCGCGCCTCGAACTCGAACCGCATGGCGGCCAGGCCTCGGGGGCCAAGGACATTCTGGAGGCCCACCTCGGTGCGCAGCCCGGCCAGGGCGAGGCGGAGGCCTGGGCGGAGCGCCTGCAGACGCCGCATCGCCTCGCCGAGCGGTCCTGCCCCCTTGAGCGGGGAGAGCGTCCCGGCGAAGAGGACATAGCTGATGCCGGCGAGGGCCGGCGCCGACGTCAAGGATGAGATCCTCGCGCGGCCCTCGCGCGAGACCGCGAAGGGCATGAAGGCCTATGTCGGAGGCGACGCCACCGCGGCGCTCGCCGCGTTCGAGAAGGCGCGTCGGGCGAGGCC
>CALMQC010000025.1 GCA_937871895.1 uncultured Roseateles sp.
GTGCGTGTTCGGCTGCGGCGGTGACCGTGATCGCAGCAAGCGCCCGCTGATGGGCCGCATCGCCGCCGCGCGCGCGGCGCAGGTCTTGATCACGACGGACAACCCACGCACCGAGTTGCCCGCCCGCATCCTGGCCGACATCCACGCCGGCGCGCCGCAGGCCCAGGTGATCGAGGACCGCGCCACCGCCATCCGCCAGGCGGTGCTGGCGGCCTCCACGCGCGACCTGATCCTGATCGCCGGCAAGGGCCATGAGGACTACCAGGAGGTGAACGGCGAACGCACGCCCTTCTCCGACGTGGGTGAAGCCCGCAGCGCCTTGCTGGAAAGGGCCGGCCTGTGACCGTGATGATGATGACCCTCCAGGACGCCCAGGCCTGGGTGCCCGGCAGCCAGCTCGTCGGCGACGGCAGCGTGGCGCTGCAGCGCGTGCACACCGACACCCGCAGCCTGCAGGCTGGTGACCTCTTCGTCGCGCTGCGCGGCGAGCGCTTTGACGCGGCGGACTTTTTGCCGCAGGCACAGGCGGCCGGCGCGGTGGCCGCGATTGCCGAGCGGGGCCTTGGCAGCGTGGCGGGCCTACCGGGCCTGCTTGTGCCGGATGCCCGCATCGCCCTCGGCCAACTCGCCGCCGGCTGGCGCCGCCAGCACCGCATCCCGCTGATCGCCGTCACCGGCTCCAACGGCAAGACCACCGTGACGCAGATGATCGCCAGCATCCTGCGCGCGCATGTAGGCGGGGCAGGCGACGCCGCGCTGGCCACCCAGGGCAACTTCAACAACGACATCGGCGTGCCGCTGACGCTCTTGCGCCTGCGGCATGACGACCAGCTCTCGCACAAGATCGCCGTGGTCGAACTCGGGATGAACCACCCGGGCGAGATCGCCCCGCTGGCCGCCATGGCCGCGCCCACCGTCGCTCTCGTCAACAACGCGCAGCGCGAGCACCAGGAGTTCATGACCTCGGTCGAGGCCGTGGCGCGCGAGAACGGCGAGGTCATCAGCGCGCTGGCCCCGAGCGGCTGCGCGGTCTTCCCGGCCGAGGACGTGTGCGCGCCCATCTGGCTGGAGCTGGCCGGCAGCCGCCCGCACCTGAGCTTTGCGCTCAAGGGCGAAGCCGACGTGACTGGACAGGCCCGCTGGCGCGGCGACTGCTGGGCGCTGGAGCTGCACACCCCAGCCGGCACGGCCCCTGTGCAGCTGCACATGGCCGGCGAGCACAACCTGCGCAATGCGCTGGCCGCCACCGCCTGCGCTTTGGCCGCTGGGGTGCCGCTGACCCACATCGTCGCGGGGCTGGAAGCCTTCCGCGCCGTCAAGGGCCGCAGCGAGATCAAGCACGACGCGCACGGCCGCCTCTTGATCGACGACACCTACAACGCCAACCCCGACAGCGTGCGCGCCGCCATCGACGTGCTGGCCGCCCTGCCCGCGCCGCAATGGCTGATCCTCGGCGACATGGGCGAGGTAGGCGAGCAAGGCCCGGCCTTCCACCGCGAGGTGGGCCGCTATGCGGCCGCGCGTGGCATCACCTGGCTGTGGACCGCAGGCCAGGCCGCGCGCGACACGGCCGCCGCGTTTGGCGACCGCGCCCGCGCCTTCGACACCACCGCAGCGCTGATCGACGCGCTGCCCGAACAACCCAAAGCCGCGCTGATGCTCGTCAAGGGCTCGCGCTTCATGAAGATGGAAACCGTGGTCGCTGCGCTGCAAGCCGCCCCGGCAGGAGACGCGCATGCTGTTTAGCCTGGCCCAATGGCTGCAGGCCCATTACCCGGAACTCGGCTTTCTGCGCGTGTTCCAGTACATCACCTTCCGCGCGGTGATGGCGGCGATGACCTCGCTGCTGATCGGCCTCGCGTTTGGCCCGTGGGTGATCCGCAAGCTGACCGAGATGAAGATCGGCCAGCCCATCCGCGAGTACGGCATGCAGACTCACCTGGGCAAGCGCGGCACGCCCACCATGGGCGGCGTGCTGGTGCTGATCGGCATCGGCGCCTCGACCCTCTTGTGGTTCGACTGGACCAACCGCTTCGTCTGGGTGGTGATGATCGTCACCATGGGCTTTGGCGCCGTGGGCTGGGTGGACGACTGGCGCAAGGTCGTCGACAAGAACCCCGAGGGCATGAAGAGCCGCGAGAAGTTCTTCTGGCAATCCTTGATCGGCCTGCTCGCGGCCTTCTATCTGGCCTTCAGCGTGTCCGAGAACAACATCCTCGGCGTGGTGCAACTCTGCTACCGCTGGGTCAGCAGCGGCTTCTCGACCGACCTGCCCCCGAAGGCCGACCTGATGCTGCCCTTCGTCAAGACCATCAGCATGCCGCTGGGGGTCTGGGGCTTCATGGCGCTGGCCTACTTCGTGATCGTCGGCACCAGCAACGCCGTCAACTTCACCGATGGGCTCGATGGTCTCGCGATCATGCCGGTGGTGATGGTGGGCTCGGCGCTCGGCGTGTTTGCCTACGTGACGGGCTCGTCGGTCTTCTCCAAGTACCTGCTCTTCCCCTACATCCCCGGCGCGGGCGAGCTGATGATCTTCTGCGCCGCCATGGCCGGCGCGGGCTTGGCCTTCCTGTGGTTCAACGCGCACCCGGCCCAGGTCTTCATGGGCGATGTAGGTGCGCTGTCGCTGGGCGGGGCGCTGGGCACCATTGCCGTGATCACCCGTCAGGAGATCGTGCTGGCCATCATGGGCGGCGTCTTCGTGGCCGAGGTGCTGTCGGTCATGATCCAGGTGAGCTGGTTCAAGTACACCAAGAGAAGGTTTGGCGAGGGCCGCCGCATCTTCCGCATGGCGCCGCTGCATCACCACTTCGAGAAGAAGGGCTGGGCTGAGACGCAAGTCGTCGTGCGCTTCTGGATCATCACCATGCTGCTGTGCCTGGTGGGTCTTGCTTCCCTCAAGCTGCGGTGAACGGATGAAGCTCGCCCTCCCCGCCCTCCAAGGCCAGCAGGTGCTGGTGCTGGGCCTCGGTGACTCGGGCCTGGCGATGGCGCGCTGGTGCGCGCGGTTTGGCAGCACGGTGACGGTGTGGGACTCGCGCGAGAACCCGCCGCAACGCGAGGCCTTGGGCGACACCGGCCGCTTTGTGAGCGGCGCCGTGCCGATGGAGGGCATCACCCTGGTGCTCAAGAGCCCGGGCCTGGCGCCACACGACGCGCGCATCGCCCCTGCCCTGCAGGCGGGCGTGCCGGTGAAGGGCGAGCTCGGCCTCTTTGCCGAAGCGCTGGCGGCGCTGAAGGAACAAGCCCAGTACGCGCCCAAGGTGCTGGCCATCACCGGCACCAATGGCAAGACGACGACGACCTGCATGACCGCTCTGCTGGTGGAGCGCGCCGGCCTGCGCGTGGGCCTGGCGGGCAACATCGGCCCGACCCTGCTCGACACCCTCTGGACCGCGCTCGACAACGAGCCCGAGCCCCAGCCTGTGGCGCCCCGCCCGCCCATCGAGCTGGCCGAGGGCGAAGAGCCCCTGCCCATCGAGCCGCCGCCACCCCCGGGGCCGGTCTTTGCCGTGCTGCCCGAGGCCTGGGTGCTGGAGCTCTCGTCCTTCCAATTGGATGGCGTCGAAGGCTTCGAGCCTACCGCTGGCGCCGTGCTCAATCTGACGCAGGATCACCTGGACTGGCACGGCGACATGGCCGCCTACGGCGCGGCCAAGGCGCGCAT